>JBIJCS010000256.1:0-6959 GCA_044344575.1 Pirellula sp.
CCCAACTCGCCGAAATCCAAGCTCGCATCAAGGCGGAATTAGAGGAAGAAAAACTACGCGGATCGGCAGAAACTATTTATACCGAATTGCGAAATCGCGCTCAGATCGTCTCCGTGTTGGGACAACCACAGTTGCAGCAACAATATCCAGGCATCGCTTCAATCATCAATGGTCAAAATGTGACGATGGCGGTTCTAGAACAAGAATGCGTCAAGCGATTTGGAACCAAATTACTTGAAGGAGAAATCAATCGCAAGCTTGTTGAAGACGCCCTGAACAAGTCTGGCAAAAGTGTTACACAAGCCGACGTTGACGAAGAAATTCGCTCTACCGCAACTTACTATGGTTACCTTCAAGCAGATGGCACCCCAGATATTCAACGCTGGATTGCAGATGTCTTGAGAGATCAAAACAAGAGTGTTGAAATCTACGTTCGCGATGCCGTTTGGCCGACGGTTGCACTGAAGAAACTATGCGCGGATCAGATCCAAGTCACCGAAGAAGACGTGCAACGTCAGTTCGAGGCAAACTTCGGGCAACGCGCAGAAGTCTTGGCAATTGTCTTCAGCAATCAACGCACAGCCCAAGAAGTTTGGGAAATGGCGCGAAGTAAGAATACCGAACAGTTTTTCGGCGAGCTTGCAAACCAATACTCCGTAGAACCGAGCTCGCGGGCGAACTTCGGTAAAGTTCCCCCGTTGCGCAAGCATGGTGGCCAAGCCAACCTAGAGAAAGCTGCATTCTCCCTGAAACCAGGTGAAATGTCGGGGATTATCGAAGTGGGCGGCCAGTATGTTGTACTCCGTTGCCAAGGTTTTACTCAGCCTGTGGTTCAAGACATCAATGCAGTACGCGAAGACCTCTTGAAAGATGTTCGTGAGAAGAAACTCAGCAAGGAAATGGACGCAACAATGGCCAAACTCTTTGCTGACGCTCAAATCACCAACATTTTAAATCCGAAGAAAAGCCGCGTAGGCAACGTCGAGACGCAAGCTTCGCTCAACGAATTGAAGAATTCACAAATCAAGCGGTAGTCTGTTTATCAAGATAGGCTTCAGATGTATTCGAAACCTAGAGGGACGCGTCGACGGGTTCCTCGCGAACGACGACTAGCCGTCGATATCGCGATCGTTGCACGACGTGTCCCCAGCTTTCCCGTCTTGCGTCGCATGCAACTCGATCGCATCGAAGCTTGGCGCACCGAACTCAAAAGCGCCGGTATCCGTATCGGCTGGTCCGCAATCCTTGCACATTGCTACGGTCAGGTCTGCCGAGAAATTCCCGAACTCAGAGATGTCTACGTTGCTAGGCCTTTGCCCTACCTCTATCGCCATCCAGATCCCATCGCGTGCCTTACCATGCACCGACCCAACTCCCCTGAGAACCCGCACTTGGGCCGACTCGTATGGGGACGCTATCTCTGCTCTGCAAATTCAACTGCTGTAGACGTCCAGAAGCAAATAGATCTCTGGGGTTCGCAATCCATCGAGCAAGTCTATCCCGACGCGTTACAGCTAGAGCGATGGCCGGCTCCTCTTCGGCGTCTACAATGGTACCTATTGATGCGGTGGGCCGGACGTAAACGAGCAAAAAACCTCGGCACCTTCAGCATCTCCAGCCTCGGACACCTGGGAGCTCTCAACGGCTATCACCCCCTGGTAACGACATCGAGTCTTGCCATCGGCCCGATCGAGCCAACGAAACCGACGGACGTGGTTCTGCTGTGCGACCACCGGGTACTCGACGGTGTACTTGCGGCCGTCGCACTCGCATCGCTGGAAGAAAAACTTATGAAAATCCCTAACGTTATCCTCGGTCCGCAAGCAACTTAGCTAGACATCGAACTGCGCGATAAATAAATTAAAACCTATCCCCTAGTTTCCGCAAACGGCTACCCGTTACCGTCCTGCTCATCCCTTGAACTGCATGCTTCGCATACCATGAAACCACACTCTCATTTGTGGATCCTTCTCCTCGCTCTCTTCTCGGGCCTGTTCTCATTGGTCGGATGTGAAAACAGTCGACGTGAATACATGCTCGCCCTCGAACGTCACGATCGCACGGTTGAACAAGCCCACGTAGCGAGAAGAGAATTGGTCGATAGCCTCCGGTTGGGAAACTTTAAAGGAACCGAATCCGCGTCCAACCTTCAAATTTCCATCGAAGAGCAAACGGCTTTGATTATGTACGCACTCGATCGCCACCGACCCCGCAAACCTGATCCGGTAGCCTACGAAGAGGCTTCAAAGAATGTTTCTGAATTGCAGTCCAAGAAAGACAAACTTCTCGCCGACTTCGACGATGCGGCTACCGTTTCCAGCGTTGATAAAGCCCTTGAGCTTTCCAAACAGATCCGAGACGTCGACCTACAGCTTTTCAACGCGACGGAAAAAATGAAGCAAGCGAAACCTTAATCATCCTTTAAACCGCTTCGTTATGCTTGTCTGGATGAAGATAGACGAAGGATTTACCCAAGCGACCGCCGTAATTACCTGCAGAGATTTGAACTAGCCCAGTTACACCCAATGCAGCCTCAATCGCCAAATAGGTCGCTTGTGCGACCGCAGGTAAACTGGAGCCGTTGATGATGATCTCCATGATCGATTTCACCCCTTGAGGCACCTTGGATCGATCCCCCAATTTCTCTCGAAGTGTTGGACAGTACTCCGCATAAGTACTTGCGATCAAAAACTTGTAACTGCTCCCTGCTTTACTCGCACTTGCTGCCACTCCGCCAGGAAACGTCGTAATAACCCCAGGAGCCGCATCGGCTGCTTGACCAGCCCGATCCGCAGCCTCAATCGCTGCATCTTCACTCGTTCCGAGAAACCAGAGATTTCCACCCATGATTCCGTCCGCATAACCAAAGCGTCGACTCAAAAAGAACTCGCCACCCAAGGTTGGAATGGTCCAACCTTTTTGACCATACTGTTCACTACGAAACTGATGACCATCCCCAAAATACGCAATCTTGCGACCTAACTTAAAATATGGATCCGTCTCCAAAGCATTGAACAGACGAGTGGTCGGACATGTCAGAACGTTTTGAGATAACCTAGCGAGAAGCACCTTCTGAAGATGCTCAACGCGATCTTTCCTAAACCTCGGCACATGGAATTGCAGATAAGCTCCAATCCGGCCATCAGGCGTCTGCTGCCCAGGACTCACTCCATCGACAATCCCCTCAATCCCAGCTTCGCAATCGCACAGAATCGTGCTGCTGGCGTGTCCAGTCGCTTTTTGGCAAGCCGCAAGCAACCACTTCTTATCCCGAGCTGTGACCAACACCCGACTATAGAGGCTACGAAATGCTTCCGCATAAGTATCCTCGACCATCGCTTGCCACTGAGACGACTTCCACGGCTCATGAGAACATAAATTGCCCGCCGCACTCGGGTCACTCGGCGTCCATGTGGTCTTTGTCGTCGTTTGCATAACAGCCCCTTCGTTTCACTACACGGCTTTGCGACCACGGCCTGAATAAACCGCAGTTTCAGTGACTACCTTATCCATATAGATGTCATGACCATCCATTGGAATTTCGTCGAATAGTTGGCACTCGAAAGACAGTGCTACCAACGGTGTCGTCGGCTTAGCATGCTCCAAAAGCTTGTCGTAGTAACCCTTACCGTGCCCCGTACGCCCCCCTTGGCGGTCGAAAGCTACTCCGGGAACCATGATCAGATCGAGGTCTTCCGGCTGTAATCGCTTGGATGCTACCGTGCGCAAGTCAGCTCGTGGTTCCAAAATGCGGTACATACCCAATTCAAGCTCATCCATCGACTCGAGCCAAAACAGCTCCAACTCTCCATCGACACAGTAAGGTACAACAATCCGTTTGCCACTCTTCAATGCCTCCGGGAGTGCTTGCCGCGTCCGGACTTCGTCCCGCACATCCACATAAAACATGACCGTATTTGCCGCCGCTACTTCCGGCAACTGAAAGAACCTCGCCATAATGGCATCCGATACGCCATCCTTGTCCACCTGTGCACGCCGATTCTCGTGCGCTTGCTTGCGTATCTCGGCTTTCTTCTCTGAAACAGCTTGTCGCGTCGCGTCGCAAGACTCAGAACCACATGATTCACTCATAGGAAAATCTCAATGAAAACAAGAACTGACAATTTTTTAGAAAGCCGGCTGGCCAGCGGAAGATAACCCAACGCTAAAAACCAAGCACGTAGAGTATGGTATCCGTGAACCTGTTTTTTGTCACGGACTCCGAATTCACAGCAACCCTCAAATTAGCCGTCGGCGAAAAAATCAGGGTTTTTCGCCACCCTTCGACAATCGCTTGAAATACGCCTCGATCACCTCTCGGTAATGACTCGGCAAATCCTTGGTCATGCTCTGCAACGCCTCTTGCCTCGCCGCAGGTGGTAGATTACCCCACCCAGATTTGTCTCCAATGTCCTTGTTGTCGACTTCCCCCTCACCATCCCCACCACCCGGATTCGATTGTTCCGCAGCTTTCTGTTGCTGCGACGAATCCCGTTGCTGACCCTGCTTCTGCCCCTGATTGCGTTGTTGCTGTTGCGCCTTGCGCTGCTGCTGTTGTTGCTGTTGCTGCTTCTCCATCTGCTCGATCATCTTGTCTAGCTTATCGATAATGGCTTGCTCCTGCTCCCGAACTTGCTTGCCCGTCCTCCCCAATGACAATCGCCGCTCCACGTCGTTCATCATCCTCGCGACTTCATCGAGCGAATCCTCTTTCAATGGCTCGATGTCCGTTAACATCAGTCGAGCAGTAATCGCATAACGACTGGGAATCTCTAGCTCCCGCTCTAGCAACTTGCGCAGTGATTCCTCGCAAGGTTGTTTCATGAGCAAATAATGCTGACATACCGCAAGAGAAAACAATAAGCTCGACGGATCGCTGACCGAATCGATCGGCAAACTCTGTAAAACCAAAAATGCTTCGTCGATCCGCTGATGGTGAATCAAACCCCTCGCATAAGCCAACTGCAATTCTGGCTTGAGCCACGCCGGAATGGCTCCGTTCGCGATGAGCGAACTGAGCTGTCCGTCCAGCGTCTTCGGAGTGCTCTCAATCCAACTCGCATCAAGAGTTCGCATGAACTCCGCGATCGAACGATCCGCCTTCGAAGAAATCCCCAGCAATCGCTCGTGCAGCTCAATCCCCCGCAAACCCAACATCTGGCGAGACTCATCCAGCAACGCCGCTACCGGTACCGTCGCATCGTTCTTACCAAGCCCCTCAAACCAACTCGCAAAACGCTCAACCCAACCCGCTGCGTCCGACCAACCCCAACTCGCTTTCTTCTCCAAATCCTTAGCCGCTGAATCTGTCCCAACGTCAACAATCGTCGATGCGAACGGCGATGCAAACGGCGATGCGAAACCAAGCTGAAAAACGGGCAAGACCGCAAAAGCCATCATCCCCATCACGCATGAAACCAACCGATGAACAATACGTCGAGGAGCACGCTGAAAAGCACGCTGAATGGTACTTCGCCCGATCCGATGCCGCTTGATTCGATTCAACATCCCGCTCCCTTTCCGTACGACAACGCCAAAATCACTACCTGTTCGATATCGATCACAGCGTCGCTTCATCCGCCTCAGATCATCCAAGGGCTCGTGAGGACCCTCGCACCTGCGATTACCCGATGCAGTATACAAGTCGGAAAAGCAGAAATCGAGAGAATTCAAAGGGGATGGCTTTTCCACAACGGAAAAGTTCTCCTTTGCGACCAGAAACTTAGTACTTTCTCCAAACCATCGATATCGAACAAGTTATGATAAATCCGTCTGCATTTCCTCGATCTTTTCCCCCATCACGCCTCCTGCTTTCAAGCCAAAGGTTCCGTGGAGATCTTTCCATGCTTTCATTTCCATCGCCACGCACTGGCCTACTTCTCTCGAGCCTTCTATGGGCAAGCGGTCTGGGAATTGGATTCGATTCTCTCACGCTTGGCCAGACTCCAAATGCTACTTCAACGCCCTCCACAACCGCTCAACCCCTGCTGACCGTCACCGCACAAGAATCGGTTACGCTTCAACCCGTTGCGATCCAATTGCGAACCATGTTTCGCTCAGAAGATCGGACGGCAGCCCAAGCCGTCTCGAAATTGCAGACTCACTGCACAGAAGCCCAAAAAATACTCATCGAAGCTGCCACTGCTTCGAACCTCCGCGAAGATCAATCGACCTTCCGATGGAACCTGCCCGTGCTAGGCCAATCCGTTCCGTTCGTCGACAACCCCGAATCCGCCCGGTTGTGGCTCAGGCGACAAGCCGCACAGATGCAAGTCAACAATCCGCAAATGCGAGGTAAACTTCGCGAAATGCTCCTCCAGGAAGAAGAAGAACTCGACGGAGAATCTGAACCCCTCCCCTTCGTCCAAACCGCAACCAAACGACTCGTCGCCGAATGGACCATCAATCCCGATCAACTCGATGCCGCTGTCGAATTCGGCGCAAAACTCAAACAGATCAGCCAAGACAAAACCTTCCGAGGCACCAAACTGCGTGTTCAACTCTCCGAAGAAGAACTCGAGCAAATCATGCCCCTAATGGGCGCCTCCGCGTACGTCTCCTCAACAACCACCACTAACGCAAGCGATGCCCAAGTTCTCTATGTCGGCGCGCTGACCGAAGAGCAAGAAGCCGAGGCGATGAAACGAGCTTTTGAACGAGCGAAAGGACAAGCCACCCGTCTCGCAAACGCCGCCGGCAAACAACTTGGCGAAGTCAAAATGCTCATGACTACGATCCAATCACCCATGTTTGGAAACCAAGTTGTCACAACCAACGGGAATGTCACCTCTTCCAACACAGCACTCGAATTCCAAGATCGAGCCGAAAAAAGAAGCCTTCATCCCAATCCCAATGAACTAGTCGTTTCACTTTCCGTTCAAGTAGGTTTCGAAATCCGATAAATCTCCCGGACCATCCAAACCAAAATACCAACGCTTGCCAATGCAACCGCCACTGGG
>JBIJCS010000257.1:0-6930 GCA_044344575.1 Pirellula sp.
GAGTGACGATTTATTGGGTGGTTCGTGTGCGTTGCGGGTGGAGCAGGGAATTGGGAGTGTCAAGCTTGATGGTCAGCGGGCTGCGGTGTTTCGTTTGCCACAGTGACGGATTGGAATTGCTATCAAATCGACATTCTTCGTCAGTTCTTTGATGGGGGTGGGGTGTTGGGGTAGTAGGAGTTGGGGATACGTAGGGATTTTATTGGTTAAAAAGCTATGGCAGGCGAGAGAGGGTTTTCGATAGACTCCCGGGCGAGACGAGTTGTTTATTCTTTTGTCGTTCGCACCATTTAGGTTTGGGAGAGAGTTGATCCTACTATGCATCGCCAATCCAATCATCAGAAGGCCCGTTTGAGGTTTGCAGCCCCGGTAGTCGTAGGTCGAGCAGGCATGGGTGCTAGTCGCATGCGTGTTTTGGTTAGCGTATTAGCGGGAGTGGTCGCGGCGCCTTGGGTTGTTTTTGATTTGGAGGCTAGAGGGCAGCAGACGGATCAATTGGTTACGACGGGGCTTGGGTATGAACCGCGGCAAGCGGGGATTCCTTATGATCGTGTGGAGGAGAAGGATCAGCCGCGGTGTGTTGGCAAGTATGAAACGATTCAGGGGGCGGATGGGTTGATGATCTATTCTCCGGATGGTCAATTGCTGCGTCGCTTTGCAGATATCAATGGGGATCGCAATGTAGATCAGTGGAGTTATTACAAAGACGGCATTGAGATTTACCGGGACGTTGACAGTGATTTCAATGGGGTCGCGGATCAATACCGATGGCTTGGGCCGCAGGGGATCCGTTGGGGGATCGACAAGGACGAGGATGGGACGGTCGATAGTTGGAAGCGGATATCAGCTGAGGAGATAACGTTAGAAGTGGTTGAAGCGATCAAAGCTCGGGATCCTCAGCGTTTTCAGAAGTTATTGCTTACCGGTTCGGAGTTGGACAGTTTGAAGCTTGGTGAGAAAACCAAGAGCGCGCTAATGGAGCGGGTTGAAAAATCGAAGTTAGGGTTTGCCGAGTACTTGGAGAAGCAGAAGGATTTTGGGGCCGATGCGCGTTGGATTCAGTTTGCGGCGGACAAGCCTGGTTTGGTACCTGCTGGAACAGATGGATCGACAGCGGACGTGTTGGCATATGAGAACGTGGTTGCGTTGGTGGAGAATCAGGGAGCGAACCAGCAGATTTTGGTAGGTACGTTGGTTCAAGTCGGCGACACGTGGCGGCTTGCGGATTCACCTCGTTCGGCGGAGAGTGCGAACGTGGCGGATTCCGGATTTTTCTTTCCGACGTTGCCAGCGAATCGCGAGATGACGGCCGCTGCGCCGAGCGGGGGGATGAGCGAAGCGCTTCAGGGATTGCTTGCGGAATTAGATAAGATCGATACGTCGATGCGTGACGGTGGGAATGCGAATGCGGAGCTTTATGCGGAGCGAGCGAAGGTGTTGCGTAAGCTGATTACGGCAAGTCAAGGAACGGAGGATATGGGGTCGTGGATTCATCAATTTGCAGACTCCGTTTCATCTGCAGTGCAGACGGGAGCTTATCCGGATGGAATTTCACAGTTGCAGTCGTTGGAAACAAGTTTGGATCAGATCCCTGGTGGTGCTGAGCATCGCGCTTATGTGGCTTTCCGTACGATCACCAGTGAGAACATGGTACAGTTGATGGATCCGAAGGCCAATTATGCGGTGATCCAGGAAGCGCATATCGAAAAGTTGAAAGCGTTTTCGGAACAATATGCCACCTCTCCCGATGCGGCAGAAGCGATGATTCAAATTGGATTGCATTACGAGCTAGGGGGAGAGGAGACCGAGGCGCAAGACTGGTACAAGAGGGTGGCGAAGAATTTTGCGGAGACGGATTTCGGCAAAAAGGCTGCTGGGGCGATTGTGCGGTTGAACTTGCAAGGCAAGACGTTGAATTTGCGGGGCAAGACTTTGGAGGGCAAAGAGGTTCAGACCGCAGGTCCGACCATTGTTCACTACTGGGCGACTTGGTGTGATCCATGCAAGGCCGACATGGCAGAGTTGCGCAAGATGCAGGCGAAGTATGCCAAGCAGAACTTGCAAATCGTTGGGGTGAACCTCGATAACGATCCGGCGACAGCGGCGCAGTTCTTGAAAGAGAATGCCGGTAAGTACCCTTGGGCACACATTCACGAGCAGGGTGGGTTCCAAAGTGATTTGGCGACCAAGTTAGGGGTGCTCAGTGTCCCGGTGACCATTTTGATTGACGCGAAGGGGGTGGTGGTCAAGC
Source organism: Pirellula sp. (assembly GCA_044344575.1). Lineage (GTDB taxonomy): Bacteria > Planctomycetota > Planctomycetia > Pirellulales > Pirellulaceae > JBKCUI01. Next base: position 2,252 of record JBIJCS010000257.1, read on the forward strand.
GGACGGCGGGATTTGCGAGCAGTGTGGAGATGGTGCAGGAGCTTGAGAAGCTCATGGAGGCAGTTCCGGCGGCGAAGCCCAAGCAGGCTAATGCGAGGCCAGCGCCGAATAAGACCACGAAATAGTTCTTTGTGAGTCGTTGGACTTCCGAAATCGATTACCCTGGCGTTTGCTGATTACCCTGGCGTTCACCGACGCCGGGGTTTTTCGTTGGGTAGTAGGATTGTTGGAAAATCGGGTTTGCGCTGATCAAATTGGGTAAGTTTGTCTTGATTTGAGACACTTCGGCATAGGTGGGATGTTTTTGGGAGTGGGCTCAGCCGATTTGGCAAGTCTCTGTACAAAATTTTGAAGGGCCGAGCGGAAAAAAATACAACGACGAGGGGGCTTTCGGACAATAAAAAGCCTAGTGGCGGCATCGTTTTTTACAAAAAGGTTTTTTTTCCGCCGAAAGCTTCTCTCGGTAGGAATCTTTTGCGGTTTGGCCCGCTTCTTGCATTTGTAGGTTTTTGTCTTCTTCCTGATCGAAGTGGCGAACCCAAAGGGGATCGTCGACGTCGAACAGTGAGAAGGAGACCGTACGACTTCGACGTTTGAAGTTTGTCCCGTTGCGCCAGCGACGGTCCCGTCGGTAGTTTTAAGGCCAGCAGGGCGTACCTGATTGGTTTGGATGTACCTTGGGCGTTGTTTGCATGGCAGGAGGCGAAGAGAAGATGAATAGTGAATACAAGATTGCCCTGATCCGGGAATTGCGAGACCAGCAAGTTCGTTTTGCGCCGCGTGGCAAGCGGCTTGAGCAAGCGGACCGTGCTGAGAGGTTGCTTTCGGAGTTGGATGCATCCAAGGAGTATCCATTCGACTTTCTCTTTTACCGCGTCACGGAGGTGCGCCCAGAGACGAGTTCGATGCGATTGATCCGGGGGCAAGATGCGCAGCACGATTTGCGATTGTTTGTCGAGGACATTACCGATTCGATGAACTTAAGGCTTGAGGAGGCCTCTGAGCCGGTGCATACGGTTGAGGATTTGAGCAAGTTGTTCAACGTATCGACCAAGACGATTTCGCGTTGGCGTGATCAGGGCTTAGTCTCTCGTCGGTTTGTTACCGAGGGGCGTAAGCGAGTGGGGTTCTTGCATTCGAGTGTTGAGCGATTTGTGAATCAGAATAAGGTTCGCGTGGAGCGTGGAGAGCGTTTCAGTCAGATGACTGATGCTGAGCGCGACGACATTATCGATCGTTCTCGTAGGTTGGCTTCGCAAGGAGCGAACTTGACGGAAGTGATTCGTGACGTGGCGAAAGAGGTTCACCGGAGCGTGGAGACGATTCGGTATACGATTAAGAACTTTGACCGCAAGTACCCCGCGATGGCCGTGTTCCCTGAGCAGCGAGAGACGCTCTCGGAGGAAGACAAGCGAGCACTTTATCAGCAGCATTTACGAGGAGTATCTACAGTGATTCTTGCGAAACGATACAAGCGAACGCGCGGTAGCATTGTGCGATTGCTCAATGAGCAGAGGGCATTGTCGATCAACGAGTTGGCGCTTGATTTCGTAGCTAACGCAGCATTCGAGAAGGATTCTGCGGTCGCTGAGATTCTTGCAGAGACTCCGGCGAGCGTGAGTCCGAATCGCAAGTTGCGTGCACCGAGTGGTTTGCCAGCGTACTTGGCTTCGTTGTACGAAGTCCCGTTGCTCGAACCACAGCAAGAGGTTCACTTGTTCCGCAAGATGAATTTCTTGAAGTACAAAGCGAGTAAGTTGCGTGAGAAGCTAGATCCGAAAGCACCGACAGCGGCGCTGATGGATCAGATCGAGAAGCTTTACGAAGAGTCCTTATCGGTCAAGAACAAGATCGTCCAAGCGAACTTGCGACTGGTTGTTTCGATTGCGAAGCGTCATGTCGGTGCATCGGGCGACTTGTTTGGTTTGATCAGCGATGGCAATGTGTCCTTGATGCGAGCGGTCGATAAGTTCGATTATTCGCGAGGGTTCAAATTCAGTACTTATGCGCATTGGGCGATTCGCAAGAACTTTGCTCGTTCTATACCGGACGAGTTCAAGCACAAGGAGCGATTCCGAACGAGTTCTGAAGAGATTTTCACCAGCCATCAAGATGCGCGAGCTGATCACTTGGCCGAAGAAATCGATCAACAAGTTCGAGAAGACCAAGTGCATAAGATCTTGCACTCGCTCGATGAGCGAGAGCAACAGATCATCGTCATGCGATTTGGTTTGGGTCGGGGAGCAGAACCTCGAACGTTAAAGGAGGTCGGAGAAGAGTTGGGTGTAACCAAAGAGCGAATCCGTCAATTGGAATTGCGTGCTTTGGCCAAGCTTCGATCGGCAGCCGAACGCGAGAAGATCGATGCGCCTGACTAATCGGCATTGGGGAAGAGTTATGGAGGCAGAGTAGCAACCTAACTTTTTCTAATCCGGAATTGCTTGCTCCCGCCGTCTCGGTGGCGGGAGGGCTTAAAACACTGCAGATGCGTCGAGAACGCTTCTGCAGTGTTTTTGCAAATAAAGGCTAAGTGAATTTGTGTTTTTCGGGCAAACGACCTAAGATCTTGTGACGTAGTACAAAGAGTTCAGCAGTTCCTTTTCCCGCCCGTAGGTGCGCTTGGTGTTTTATGACAAACGCGGTAGCTTCCCGACCATTTTTTCAGCGCCGCGGTTTTACCCTTGTGGAATTGCTGGTAGTGATCGCAATCATCGGGATACTCGTGGGGTTGTTATTGCCTGCGGTTCAGGCTGCTCGGGAGGCAGCGCGTCGCATGCAATGCATGAACAATCAGCGTAATATTGGATTAGCATTGCATAATTACGAGAGTGCCAACAAGCGATTTCCGAGTGGTTGGATCGATTTCCAAGCATCCAAGCAGCCGGGTTGGAGTTGGGCTTATGCGATTCTGCCGCATTTGGAGGCGAGTGCATTGCACAGCCAAATCGATCATCGGTTTGCGATCGATGCGCCTCGCAATGCTCCGTTTCTCGGCAACGTTGTCGCTACGTTTCTTTGTCCCTCAGATCCGGGGGATAACACGTTTGAGATCGGCGGTGAGACGGGCGAAGAGGAGCCGGAGGAGCATGCAGGGCATAATGTGGACGAAGGTGCAAAGCTTTTCCGAATCGCCAAGTTCAATTATCCAGCGGTCTTCGGCACACAGGAGATCGAAGACTCTCCGTACATGTCTGATGGGACTTTTTTTGGGAACTCGGCGATCCGTTTGCGAGACTTGCGCGATGGTTTGAGCAATACCATGATTATTGGAGAGCGTTCTAGTCGGCTAGGAGGTTCGGTTTGGCATGGTTGGATCGGCGGTGCTGCTGAGCCTGGAGCAAGGTTTCTGGGAGTTGCCGACCATCCACCGAATAGCAATGTAGGTCACTTTGAAGATTTCTCGAGTCGCCATACATCAGGTATTCACATTGTGTTTGGGGATGCATCGACTCGCATGATCCCCGAGACGATCGATATGGCGGTATACAGGGCCCTGTGCACGCGGGCGGGTGGTGAAGTACCCAAAGAAATCGAATAACTCTGTTGGACGGGGCTTAGTTTGCATTGCCGAATCGATACACTGGTAGATGAAGCCGTTAATAGTTTTAATCCTCCAGCATATCGATCTTAGCCATGATTGTAGGTGTACCTAAGGAAGTCAAAGAAGACGAGTACCGTGTTGCGATGCTCCCTGTGGGAGTTGAGGAATTGGTGCAGCGTGGGCATCAGGTTTTCGTTCAAACTGGTGCTGGAGTGGGTTCTGGTTTACTGGACGAAGCGTATGCAGAGGCGGGTGCGACGCTCGTTGATTCGGCGTCCGAAGTCTTCGAGCGGGCGGAGTTGATTGTCAAAGTGAAAGAGCCGCAGGCGAGCGAGTTTCCGATGATTCGCAAGCAGCAAGCGATCTTCACTTATTTTCACTTTGCGGCGGACCGCAAGCTTACGCAGGCGATGATCGACAGTCAGGCAACTTGCTTGGCGTATGAAACATTGCGGGATTCTCAAGGCCGTTTGCCATTGCTTACACCAATGAGCGAAGTAGCTGGTCGGATGAGTATACAGGAAGGTGCAAAGTATCTGGAAAAGCCGCAAATGGGTCGAGGGATTTTGCTCGGCGGGGTACCGGGTGTTCCACCGGCCCACATTACTGTGTTGGGTGGAGGAGTCGTGGGGGCGAACGCGGCTCGCATCGCTGCAGGTTTTCGTGCCGACGTGAATATCCTCGATGTTAATCTTGACCGCATGCGATACCTTGACGATGTCATGCCACCAAACGTGAACGTCATCTACAGTGACCGTTACAATATTCGCGAACAACTGAAGCTAGCGGACTTGGTCATCGGTTCTGTGTTGATTCCTGGCGCAAAGGCACCTTATCTCGTGCGCAAGGATGACTTGAAGTTGATGAAGCCGGGTAGTGTCATTATTGACGTAGCGATTGATCAAGGTGGGTGTGTGGAGACGAGTAAGCCGACGACGCATAAGAATCCAACCTACATCGTTGATGAAGTCCTACACTACTGTGTGACGAACATGCCTGGTGCGGTGGGGCGTACCAGTACGTTTGCATTATGTAACGTGACCCTTCCATGGGTCGTTCAGTTGGCTCAGAGTGGGATTGAAAAAGCTATTGCACAGTCTCGCCCACTACAGGAATCGCTCAACATTCGCGACGGACG
>JBIJCS010000258.1:0-6913 GCA_044344575.1 Pirellula sp.
GCGCGTATAAGATTCGGACCCAAACTAGGGACCAATTGCAAATCCTCCGCCGTTGCCTCGTTAATATCGATCACCCATCGCCGCTCCAATGCCTGCATCGCCCCCTCGGATGCATCAGGTAATCGCCGTTGCAAAACCCAGCTAACGGCAAACACAAGAGCCCAAGCAACCACGGCTACGGATGCAAAAGTTCCAGCACGCGCACGCACCGCCGCAAGCAACAACTCCTCATACGCTTGCCCACCCTCTTTGCTCCACTCCTTGGCTCCACCCAAAGCGATTCTCCTCGCTACATCCTTTCGGCTCTCTTGTCACAACCCCCCTCGCGTCCCAAGCGAATTTCGACAAAAGCATCGCTGCGTTCTACCGGAACCACTTTCGGACGCAACTCAGTGTAACGAAATCCTCGAAAACTGTCCCTGAATTGGCAGGGATTTCTCACAGACTCCTGCCACTTTCGAGTGATTCGACGAGCAATGCAAAGAATTACTTCGATCGCAATTGCGATAAAACTTCATGCACTATCCGATTGATCACTTGATCGCTCGCATCATCGGCCACCGAGCGAGGCGAAACACTGCTCGACTGCATGAAATCAAAGCCGGAGAGCATTTCTTGGATCCGACGCTGCGCGGCGTCCGCCGCGTTGGTTTGCTGCGGTGAGAGCGGTTGACGCGAAAGCCCCAAATCCCACCCACGGATCTTTGCACCCCGGCGAAATCCCTCAGGGAACTCCACCGTCGAGAGCATCGCGTCAAACAACGGTAACAACCGATATTGCAACTGCATCGCTCGCTCCCACTGACCAGCCTTCGCCGATTCGTAAATCGCTCGCGTCAACTCAGGTACCACACCACTCGTCGCATTCGTCCCCCCGTCGCATCCAATCATCAACATCGGAACCAATGCCGCATCCCAACCCGTCATGAAAAAGAAATCTGGACGCAATGGTCGTACCTCGGCAATCATTCGCATCATGTGCGGAATGTCTCCCGAACTATCCTTGATTCCCACAATCCGCGGACACTCCTGCGCCAACCTCTTCACCGTTGGCACATCGATCGGTGATGCAAACAACGGAATGTTGTACAACGTCACATCCACCGAAACGTTGTCAGCAATCTCCTTAAAGTAAGCGAATACCCCATCAGGAGCTAACCGATAGTAAAAAGGTGCCACAATCGCCACCGCACGACACCCCAACGCACCATACGTGTCGCAAGCACGAATCGTCTCGGCAACATTCGCCTCCGCAGCACCCGCCAAGATCGGAACCCGCCCCTTCGTCTGATCCACCACTATCTCAATCACCCGCTTTCGCTCCTCCGGAGTAAATCGGACGAATTCCCCTGTACTGCCATTCGGGTACAATCCGTGAACACCCTTGGCTATCAACCAATCGATGTAACCCCGCAAAGTCTGCTCGTCCAGCCGACCCTTCGAGTCCAACGGAGTAATGTTCGGTGTGAAAATGCCTGCCAACGGTTGGTTCATGATGCAACTATTCAATGTTCGAGTCGGTTCGTGGACTTCACGACGGCGTAGCGTCCGCCACCCTTGGAAGTGCCGTCTGAAGAAATCCCTTCTGAAGAAATCCCTTCTGAAGAAATGTAGTACAGAATTCTAAACGCGTCGAAGCCTGGTCAAATCCCGTGGAAAAAAAAACTAACCCAAGTCCTAAAAAGGTTGTAATCGTCGCAACCGGAGTTGGGGTTCTCGCAATGACGATCCTAGCACTCCTCGTACCCGCCCTACCGATCGCTTCCGCCGAAGCGGAGCTCTCAGCCGACCCATCCCTCCAAACCACCCAATCCATCTCCCGCCTCGAAACCCTCCTACTCGCTGCTCCCACCCTCTTCGATCTACCCTCCCTCTGGAGCGGCCAACCTCCAACGACTCCAGAAACGTCCCAACAGCCTATCGGCAACCCCATAGGACAACGACTCAGTGCCGTCGCCTTCGCCGCCCTCTGGATCCTCGTAACCTATTCGCTAGGCTCCCTCCTCGTCGGATCAGCCCAAGCCGCGTCACGCCGAAATCCACTCCACTCCATCAATCAACTTTCCCCCAACAATCCCTACCCGCTCTGCAATACGATCACAAGTGTCTCCAAAAGAGTTGTTATCGGTCACTGCATCGCACTCCTCCTAATCGCTCTTCATGCTCGACTGACCTCCTCGCAATCACTTGCCGCAATCCCTCTCCTTGCCCTCGCCCTGCCTTGCGTCCTACTCCTCATTTGGGTGAACCACCGTTTCCTCAAGTGCATCCATCCGCTCTCAACGAATGATCCATCCGCGCACCACTTCCTCAACGTCTCATCAGACCCAACTTGGCAACACCGCTGGAGTCGGCGAATCGTCGGTGTTAGTTTCCTCGCATGCCTGACACTCTGTTCTTTGCCCCTCCTCGGTAGCACCCTGCCGACCTACGACATCGATATCCGACAAGACGATTGGATCGCCATCCAATCGAGACTCTTCCCCGCACAAAATACAATACATCTTCACAACGCCATCGATCCTCAACTCATCTCTATCTCGCCGGCCTCTCCGCTCCCTTCTTTTCCACTGCCTTCTTCCCGCTCCCTTCCGGCACTAGGTATCGCCCACACCCTGCAGACGATCGGTTATTTCTCATCCGATACGACCCATACACTGCCTCTTTTGAATGTGTTGATGATCGGCCAAGCTATCGATGCGTGGATGTTCTCTATCGCCATCGCGCTCGCGATCTCTTGGACCTACCAATCCCAAGGCCTTCTGGCAGGCTGGATCACCGGTGTCTTGCTCGCAAGCCACCCTGGGGTTCACGAACTTGTTCGCCTAGGGCTCGGTGCCGGACTCGCTTGCCTCGTGCTTCTTCTAGCGTTGCTCTGGCTCGAAGAGCAATCGCAGGCCTCATCAAAAGGCACAAAGCTCAACCTTGTTACTCAACGCGAACAACTCTTTACCGCTGCGGCCGTTTTGATTCTCGCTACTTGGAGCTCGTTTCCAACACTCTGGATCGCAACCCTTCCCATTCTGCTGACTTGGGCTCAATATCTCCGGTGTCCGTCGATCAACAACTCGATGACTTCTTCAACAACCGCAGGAATGAAACGATACTCCCCATGGGTCGCTTCCACGATACGCTTCTGCGTCCCTTGCACTTGCGCAGCATGGATCTTCTGGCAATGGACCTGTGGGACCTGGGGCGAACCCCTCTCGTCAATCACCGCTCCTAAACTGACACTCTCCTCAATTGGCAATACATTCGCTCGCATGATGATGCTATCCCCAAGCAATCAGTGGTTGCTTATTCCACTCGCCCTGGCGGGTGGAATCCTTGCGAACAAAACGAATCTGCCAAAAAACTCACTCGTATGTATAAGACTAGGACTCTGTTTCGTTGCCCTATCTTGGACTCTCTGGATTGCCATAGGCGCGCAACTCGAACGCCAATGGGTGATCGCAACGGTTGCCCTACTACCCGCTGCTGCTGCCGCCATTCGTATCTTTCAACAAAACCTCGGAGCTTGGTTCTGTATCCCGCTGTGTTGGACACTCCTCGCCTGGGCTTGCATCGCAATTCCAACCTGGCCCTACTGCGATCAACGCCTGCTTGCTCCTCTGCAATCCTACGCCCCGCACTTCCTGCACCCAAACGACGCTTCAGAAACATCGTCCACGCCACTTGCACCGTGGTATACCGATTGGGTCGATGCACAATCCCAAGCAACTCCCGATAACCAAACCAACGAGCGTTGGTGGTTGATCGGAACGTCCGACGTGTTCTTCTGGCGTGTCCCCACGTGTGTCCACTCCTGGAAAACTCCGAGCCTATCTCTTCCGGAATTTTCCTTGCTCAAGCACCATCGAGTCGGATACATTTTGGTGGACTACGATGGAATCGAAGCCCATAACCTGCGGCTCAAAACGTCTTTTCCTGGCACACCCAAATACCAACCAGAAGCGATACGCGGCCAACTGGAAAAGTGGGTTCAACAAGGACTCTTGCAACGCTGCGACCCCTGGGGCGATTCCCAACACGCTGCTTGCTACCAAGTCATCGCTTCTGATTCACCCTAATTCACTACCGATCAAATTGCCGCGTCGAAACACGATTCGACCGCTGAAAAACATCTGTCCAGAAAGTAGGAATATGTCGCTCATTTGGAACACAGTGAATTGGAACACAGTGAATTGGAACACAGTGAATTGGAACACAGTGGCTTGGCCACTCGCTCAAACCGCGAATGACGCTCGCCAATTCGGCCTCGATTTCTTTGAACTCCTTCGGCGAGGCGGCGTGTTCATGATCCCAATCGGCATCATGAGCCTCATCGTGGTGACCTTCCTTTTTGAACGATGGATTGGGCTACGCTCCTCCGTGCTGATGCCAAAGAGAACCGTGGCGATCTTGCGTGGAGCTCTCAGCCGGTCATCTCCATCCCCAAACTCACCCCCAAACGCGATCGATGCGGGCTTGCTCCACCAAGCCTGCTTGGCAGGCAACTCAGCCCTCGATCGCATCGTCCTTTCGGCTACCGATTGCACTGGACTGTCCGTAGGCGAAACCCAAGCCGCAGTCGCCAACAGCATTCAACGAGAAGTCGACCGAGCGTACGCCAACGTGCGATGGCTAAACCTCGGGGCAGGAATCGCACCACTACTTGGACTCCTCGGAACCGTTTGGGGGCTTATCCGCGCTTTCCACGACACAACCAAACTTGTCGCCGGCCAAAACCGCGCAGACTTCCTGGCTGTCGGTATCTACGAAGCTCTGGTCACCACCCTCGCCGGCTTGATGGTCGCTATCCCCGCCGCGGTCGCATCGCATTATCTCGAAGGACGTATCTCAAAAGTGTTTCGCAACATCCAAGAACTCATGAGCCAACTCGTCCCTAGACTCCACGCACCGCTAAGCAAGAAACCAATCCAAGCAGATCGCTAGCACAAATAGAGACAGACCAGCGAATGCAATTCCAAACCAGCTTGCCCATCGCTCCGGATGTAACACTCCAGTCTCTTCGGCCAACGAAGTTACCTTCGCCTCCGCTTGCATGATAGATACCCCAAGCTCATCACGGTAAAGCCGCACTGCGTCCGACCAATGACCCTCTCGAATCAACGTTCGAGCAAGCGAATCTAAGTTCGACATACGGTCCTGAGATGGTTCGAGTCTGTCAACTTGGGTTGCCAAATGGCAACTTAGGGCACTTGGGGATTCTGGGTAACCCACTCTCACCCGGTCCAACTAAGATCGACTTGGGCTTTCGCGTGACTTTAATGAAACCTTCGTCTTGAGGTGAAATTTTTAGGTTTCTATACTCCGGACCACTGCGCAACCTCCGGGCAACTGCGCAAAGTCCGTGCACCAAACTTAAACCTGGGAAATAAATCCTCCGAGTGGGCTCGCATTCCTCCATAACTCGTTCGCCAACGAAGCGTTTGCAGCCCACGCAAGCTGCTACTGCCCACCGCTGCGCACTGTTGCACCGCTTCGCACTGTTGCACCGCTGCGCTCCGTGGCACCGCATCCTAATCCTTTTCGCCCCCCTCCTCGCTCTCTTTGCCATCCCCAGCATGGCGATCGCTTCAGAAATCGGCTTGCCCCTTTCTGATCCCCGCTTTCAAATCACTGTACAAGCCCACAGTGCATCTCAAAGCCAACAAGGGAACTATCAAGTCTACCAGCTCGAGGGAAGTGTCCGCATTACCCAAGGCTCCTTTCAATCTCTCAGCCATCGCGCAACCCTCTGGGTACTCAAAGAAGAACTCAAAGAGGATCGTCCAAACGACGAATCGTCCTCTAATCGCAACTCCAATCCGCCTCCTCTGCTACCTGAAAACTTCTATCGCTTGATCCTCGAAACCGAAGGGGAGTGCGATGTGAAATGGAACGAAGACCAACGCCTTCGAGATAACCAATGGATGGGACGCCTCTACGGCTACCAAGAACCCAAATTCAACGTCCAAGTCTGGAAACAACCTATCGCCCCACCACCAACTCTCGACCTCTCGAGAGAAACCATCCAAACCCCTTCGAAAACGACAAAACCATCACCACAACGCAGTCCATGGAGTGATCCAACCCAAGAAGCAATCGAGTGGACTCCCGCAGACGAAGCGAACCACGTTCGGCTCGCCTCCCAAATCTTGCAATCTCAGCCATCCCTACCTGCAACGACGAATCCGACACCGCCGATCACCCAACTGCCGCCGAACACCCAATTGCCGCCGAACACGTTGCTACCACCTGCGGCTTCGCTCCCAACGACCAATTCAATGCAAATCGGGAATTCAACCCTCGGCGGTACTGTACTCGATGCCGGATCCATGCCCCTTTTCGAATCGATCCAAGCTCCACCTGCGATCCCTCCTCCCGGCACACCCGGCGGACAACCAAACGGAACGACAGTTACCCCCGTCGAATCGTATCAACTCCCCGTTCCTCCCAACTCAAACTCATCGGTGATCGTCGGCCCCGCTCCCCTTGCTGCCCCCGTCGCAGCCTCTTCTCCAGATGTACGCTCAAAAGTCCGCGTCGGCGCACGAACCTTCAAACTCACCGGCCGCGGTGGAATAGACCCTCTCTTCGAAACAAAATCTCGCCCAGAACGAGGCGATTCGGTCATCACGGTCAGCCGCGGTATGCGCCTGATGATCGGTGATGCCGCTGTTCAAACAAGCGGCGGTTTATTCGATATGGGCACAATCCTCATCGAAGCCGACCGGTGCGTGATCTGGACCAGTGACATGTCGCGATTGCTTACGCAAAAAATCGATGACCTACCCGTCGAACTCTACCTTGAAGGTAACATTGTCTTCCAACAAGGCGCTCGCAAGATCTACGCCGATCGCATGTACTACAACGTGCAATCCGAATACGGCATGATCCTCGGTGCCGAAGTCCTCACGCCCGCTCCAAA
>JBIJCS010000259.1:0-6906 GCA_044344575.1 Pirellula sp.
CTTTTCGGCGCCGCTCGTAAAGTCGAGGAAGGGGGCTCGCTGACCATCATCGCCACCGCGCTTATCGGCACCGGGAGTCGCATGGACGAAGTCATCTTCGAAGAATTCAAAGGGACCGGAAATATGGAAATCGTCCTCGATCGATCCCTCGTCGATCGAAGAATCTGGCCCGCAGTCGACATTTTCCAATCAGGAACACGTCGAGAAGAGGTGCTCCTCGACCCTGCCGAATATCAGAAAATCGTCCTCATGCGAAAAGCCCTCGCAGGACTCAGTTCCGCCGATGCGATGGAAATGCTCGTCGCAAAACTCCAAAAAACGAGAAACAACGCAGAGTTTCTCTTGAGCCTGCGCGCTTAACACACCCCGGGTTGTCCCAAAACGCCATCCCGCTCAACCCCTCCCCGCTCCGTTCTCGCAGCCAACCGCAGAAGCCCCGCAGCCACCTGCTGAAGTCCTACGGGCACCAATGGAATAGAAGGCGAAATTCTGATTTCTCTTTCGGGCCCATTTCGGTATCTTAAGGAGTCTCCGATCGTGTTTCGGTGTCGACATTTTTCAATTCCTTTGGTATTCCCGACCCCGATGTCGCCTGCACGGTCTAGTTGCTAGCTACTTCCTAGGCTTTTCGTAATCTTTTCCTCCCCGGGACCTGTTTCATGACTCGTTTTTTCTCTTCTCTTTCTGCCCTTAACTCTCGTCTCCTAAAGAAAACGGTAAAAACCAACGCTTCAACCAGGAAATCGTCCCGATCCGCTCGCCGGAAATTGATCTTGGAAAATTTAGAGGCCCGCAAGGTCTTTGCTGGAATGCTCATCAGCGAAATCCAAGAAGACCCACTCTTCGGGAATCGAGACACCGATCAGTACATTGAGCTGCGAGGAACCCCTAATTCGACAATCCCCGCTGGAACATACTTTGCCACTCTCGAGAGCTGGGGAGCTGTGCCAGGTGGTCCCGGTTACCTTCACAGCATCATCGACGTTTCCAACCTATCCTTCGGCTCAAACGGCTTCTTAACCATCACGCAAGCCGTATCTCCGTATCAAGTCAACGCACAGTCGTCACGCTTGAGTAGCACTTCCAACGCCTTCGCAGGACTCCCCGATAATCGCTGGAGCGACGCGTCAAGCATTTCGGATCGCTTGGCCCATGTCGGCGGCTCCCTGAGTTTCTTGCTCATTACCTCGGCAACCAAACCAACTCCTGCGACAGACTATGACCTCAACGACGACGGTACCTTGGATAATGGAGCCGCTAGTTGGACAATCCACGACTCCGTAGCCATGCTCGGGTTCACTCCATCCCCTTGCTGGTCCTACGGCAGAATCTCCTTCTCGCACTTCAACGCGGACCAACGCGTCGCGCCAGGAACCGTACTGGTCGTCCAAGAAAACGTAGGCTACGTAGCACGTATCGGTAACTCCACCGGCTACACCACGGAGGATTGGGTCGCAGGAACGACCATCGAAGACGAACTGAATCCGAACTCCAAATACCGATTCACCTACGGGACCTTCGGCGATCCAAGACCCCTGGTGTACTCGGGCCGCGCAACGAATCACGTCGGAACTTTTAACTTCGCAGGCGGCTTCTTAGGGAGTGCCTCCCTCGATGTCGATCGCAATGGAATCATCAATGGGTCCGATACGCCACTAGCTGGCGTCTCTCTCTTTGCCGATCGCAATGACAACGGCGTTCGCGATTTGACCACCATCGATGTCATCGCCGCTCAGCAGCCGCTCAACGTCGAAATTGCGAACGCGTTTCCAAACGCCACGCTCACGGTAGCGAATAGCACAAACAAGAACATCGGTTTCGCCGTAAAAACCGTCAACGCCACTGACAATAACTCTAACGCAATTCGTGTCTTCTCCAGCGAAGGTATTCCTTGGTACGACTCGTCCGACCGATTGAAAGTGATGTTCTATCGCGAAGCCCAATCGATCTCGATCGAATCCATTGCCGCGAGCAACACGACTCCATCCTACGGAAGACTTTCGATCTACGACAAAAATGACAACTTGATCGCAACAAAAACTACCCGACCTCTCATTGGAATGGACCGCGAAGTCATCGGATTCAATCGACCGACGGCAGACATCAAATATGCCATCATCTACACCGATGAGACCATTGAGGGCTCAAGCCCCTTCGGACCTTTCGATAAACTCCGATATTCTTATCCGGAATTCCAAACCACTTCGGGAGCGGATGGATCGTTCTACATTTCGGAACTCCCACCCTCTATCCCCGTTCCCCCGCCAGCACCCGGTACCCCGCCCGAAGTCTATCGCTTAACCGTCGGTAGCTTCCCCGGAAACCTCATTCCACTGACTTCGAACTCAGGCCGAACACTCGCAGTCACAGCGTTCGAACATCTCACTGATGTTTCCTTCGGTTTCCAATTGAACCTTCCCCCGGAAATCCAGTCCTCACAGTTCAATATTCCAGAAAACCCACCCGTAAACTCCGTCGTCGCTACGGTTCTGGCTACCGATCCGGACGCAGGACAGACTCTCACCTATCGATTCTCTAGCAACCCCGGGCCATTTAGCATCGATGTTCTCACCGGTGAAATCAAATACACCGGCAACGGAGCTTGGGACTATGAAACCACTCGCGAACTGAACGTCGAAGTTGAAGTCAGAGACTCGCAATCCATCCCAGGAGTCACCAAGAAGTTCATCAAGTTGGTAAATCTAGATCGCAATGAAGCCCCATCGATCCAAGCCTCAACGTATACGATCGATGAGAACTCCCCCCCCGGAACGCTCGTAGGAGCCGTCATCGCAACCGACCCCGATGCCGGAGTCAATGGACAACTTACCTACGCACTCGGAGCTACCGCGCCCGCCGGTGTCTTTACGATCGATGAGAACAACGGTCAACTGCGTGTTCTCTCTTCAGCGATGCTCGACTACGAAGCTCGCTTCTTCTTGAGCGTTCCTGTCGTCGTGCGAGATAAGGCAAGCCCATCGCTATCCGCCAACGGCACCGTCACCGTCCAATTGCGAGACATCAACGAAGCTCCAACCAATATCGTTTTCAACAACGTACCAACGGTCACTGAAACCACACCCGTTTTTCAACCTTTGACCGTCGCGACAATCCAAGTCATCGATGATGCACTCGGAACAAACCAACTTTCAATCTCCGGAGCCGACGCTAGTTTCTTTAACCTCGTCGGAAACGAACTGAAATTCCAAAGCGCACTACCTCTGGATTTCGAAACCAAATCTAGCTACAGCGTTCTGGTCTCCTCCGAAGATCCGGCCGTCGGGGCGAACCCAGATCTGAGCGTACTGTTCACTCTGCAAATCAACGATGTCAATGAAAAACCGACCGGCATCGTATTCACCAATGTGGTTAGTCCACTCCTGGAATCAACGGATGTCTCCACCGCAGTGCGTGTCGCAAATATCGCTGCCCAAGACGACGCGCTCGGTAACAACACGTTCTCCCTCGCGAGTGGACTCGATGCGAGCTTCTTCCAAATCGTCGGTAACGAACTGAGATTCCGATCTGCCACACCTCTGGACTTTGAAACAAAAACGAACTACCGCGTCGTAGTCCAAGTCGATGATCCCGCATTTCCAGGTATCCCTGACGCATCGTCCTCCTTCACGCTGACAATCGGCGATGTCAACGAACCACCGAGCGACTTGAGACTCCTCAATCCGGTGACTCTGATCAATGAAACCAACGGACCATCCCCAGGCCAAAACGTTGCAACCATCGCCGTGACCGATGACTCCGTCAGCGGCTCCAATGTCTTCTCGCTCGAAGGCACCGACGCAAGCGATTTTGAAATCGTCGGCAGCAACTTGCGACTTCGACAAGGCACCCTCCTAGATTTCGAAGTCAAGCCGTTCTATGACGTCACCGTACGCGTAACCGATGTGGACTTCCCCGGACAACCTAGCCTTACACGCTCACTGCGAGTGAATATCCGCAATCGCCCAGAAATCGTCGCGATCACCGATTCAGCGAATAATCCGCTCGGTGAACGCATTCAAAACGTTCGACTCCACTGGGACGCTGAACTCAATACCGTCGGCTTAGATGCCGTCAGTGTTGTAAAGAAAGACGTGGATCTCCTACCGGTTACCACCGCCGTCAACCGTAGCCTTGTCGATGGAAAGACCGTCATGGATCTTACCTTCAGCGGCTCTCTTACCGATGCACAAGGCTATCTGATCGACGGAGTCTACGAAGTCTTCGTCAACGGCGCTCGAGTCACTGCCGTCGGAACAGGAGCAAGCGGATTGTCTTACAACTCTGGACTCCTGCCAGTCCTCAACCCCCTCCCACCAGCAAATCTAACCATCTCGGGCAAGTCCCTTCTTCGGACCGGCGAATCGGCGAATTACAACGTCGCACTCTCTGGTCTGCAGTCGCCACCGAATGGGATCAATTACGAAGTTGATCTCGATGGGAACGGAACGATCGACCGATTCCTCTCCGGTGGTACCAACCTGACGATCCCCAACGTTAGCTTTGCACAAGCAGGTAGCAATACCCTCAAAGTCACAGCAAAATCAGCAGGGGAGTTACTAGCGCAAGCAAGCTATGTCATCGACGTTACCCCTGCCCGTAGCGCTAGCGAAAATTGGGTGTCCGCGATGGATACCGATCGCGACACCTCGATCTCTCCGCTAGACGTTCTCGGAGTGATCAATCAAATCAACACCGGATCAGGTACCTATCGAATCGACTTCGACGTTGATCGCGATGGCAACATCTCTCCATTGGATGTTCTGACAGTTATCAACTACCTAAATACCCCTCCTGCCGGACAAGTACTTCCGCTGACAAACTTGATCATGGCAGAGTCTGGGGGTATCCAATCCATCACCGCAGATCGCAGCATCTCAGGACGCATTGTCAACAACTCCAGAACCCTCTTCGCATCGCTCAATGGTGGAGATCGACTCGATGTTTCTCAGTATGTTGCCAACGATGGATCTTTCGCCCTCAATGACCAAGCGATCACCGAACTCTTTGGTATCCTTCCCGATGGCCCACAGTTGCTCTCCCTCTCCGTCAAATCCGGAAACAGTTTCCTGCCTAGCTTGGATAAACGCTTCCTGAACTTGAACCAGTATCTAAACCCATTCTCCATTCTTTCGCTGGTCGGACGAGAAGGAACCCTGCGTGCATCCTGGAGCGCATCAGCCCCAAGTGCTCGCTACAATCTGCTCGCCGGTCCCGTCGGTGGAACCTTGACCCCAATCAAGACTGCCATTTCAGGAACATCGATCCAGCTTGCACTCGAGCCCGGACTTTACGAAATCCAAATCGAAGCTGTGGATCCAGCTGGAAATTCGGTCCGATCGGAGAAGCGATCCGTTAACGTCTAACGCTCTTACCCTTGTCATTTCCGATTGGGTGCAGTGCGTTTTCTTGGTATCGAATCACTCAAAGGTCAGGAGTTGCAAATGAAGGTTGGAATTGTTGGCGCCGGAATCGTCGGCCTCGCCCACGCGTGGGCGGCGGCTGAGCGAGGCGCCAAAGTCACGGTCTTCGAACGAACCCCAAAAGCCAGCGGTGCTTCGATACGGAACTTTGGTATGGTCTGGGTCATCGGCCAACCCGATGCAGCACAACCTACCGCGATGCGGTCGAGAAAACGCTGGCTACGTCTTCGCGACGAAGCCGATCTGTGGGTCGAACCCTGTGGATCGTTACACCTCGCCCACCACGAAGATGAATGGCAAGTCCTCCAGGAATACATGGAGTTGCATCAACATGGCTCGCGCGGTGAACATCTGCGACTGCTGAACTCTCGCGAAACGATGGAGCTCAGTTCCGCTGCAAACCCAAACGGATTGCTCGGTAGCCTCTGGAGCCAAACGGAATGTTGCGTTGACCCAACCTCTGCAGTTCGATCCCTGCCCGCGTGGCTGCACAAAACGTACGGTGTGGAATTCCATTTTTCAACCTGTGTAACCCACGCGGTCCAAGGTGAGTTGCGGACGGGGAATCGCGAAAACCACCCATTCGATCACATCGTTGTCTGCTCCGGTGACGACTTTGCCACCCTGTTCCCCGACGTCTTCGAGCAACAACCGATTCGCCCATGTAAACTCCACATGATGCGCACCGTATCGCAACCGAATGCATGGAGACTCGGGCCTCATATTGCAGGAGGACTCACGCTAAGGCATTATCCGAATTTTAAGTCTTGCCCAACCCTAGGACAACTCGCCGCAAGAATCGAAAACGATGCCCCTGAACTCAATCGTTATGGCATCCACGTTATGGCTTCGCAAAACCATCTGGGACAAGTCGTCCTCGGAGATTCCCACCAATACGGAGACGAAGTCGAACCTTTTGACGACTGCCGTATCGATGACTGGATCCTTAGAGAATTGCATAAAATAATCCAATTGCCAACCTGGGAACTCCAATCACGCTGGCAAGGTGTCTACGCTAAATACGCAAACGGGCTGTTCTTCGAACACGCCATTGCGCCGGGGCTAGAGGTCTTTACCGGCCTCGGTGGCAATGGTATGACACTCTCTTTCGGACTCGCAGAAGAAGCTTGGGAAAACAAGTTACCGAATTGATGCTTTGCTGCTACGCTAACGCCACGTCAAGAATCGATTATGAATGAAATAAGTCACGATGGGCTATGGTGGACAGGTCAAGAAATCGGACAACCACCACCTTTCCGAATCTCATCTTTAAGAGCGATCCTTTTTGATTGGGCAGGAACCACGATCGATTATGGTAGCGTAGCACCCGTTGAAGTATTCCGTGCCGTATTCCAAGAAGTCGGTGTGCAAGTCACCGAGGCCGAAGCCCGTGGACCAATGGGGCAAGCGAAAATCGACCACATCCGCGCAATGATTGCGTTGCCGCGTATTGCACAAGCTTGGGCTGAACACTTCCATCGCCCAC
>JBIJCS010000260.1:0-6888 GCA_044344575.1 Pirellula sp.
ACCGGCGGGTGGTTTTTTCGTTTAGCAATCAGCCGTAGGCGTACCACAATCCGATTCCCATATCTCACGCAAAGACGCCAAGACGCAAAGGGGAGAAAGTTGGGTGTGACCGTAGGGTATGTGCAGCGGTCCCCAGTTCAACCATCTTCTGACACATATGATTCACTGAGTACCATTCATTGCGTGCGAACGGTTCGAACAAAGGACCGCGGAACATACCAGGGCTCCCATATCTCACGCAAAGGAGCCAAGACGCAAAGGGGAGAAAGTTGGGTGTGACCGTAGGGTATGTGCAGCGGTCCCCAGTTCAACCATCTTCTGACACATATGATTCACTAAGTACCATTCATTGCGTGCGAACGGTTCGAACAAAGGACCGCGGAACATACCAGGGCTCCCAAGTCTCACGCAAAGACGCCAAGACGCGAAGGGGGCAGGGGTGATTGGTGGAGTGTGTTGGGGATCGTTTTATTTGTTTTATGTCGGTCTTTTCTTTGCGTTCTTGGCGTCTTGAGCGGAGCGGGCGTGAGAATTGTTCGGTCGGGGAATTGTTTTGACGCAACGGATCAATTCTTCGTCAATTATTCGTTGCGAAATCTGGCGAGCCGTTTCAGGCGATCTGTGACTTGGTGGTACGCCAATGGGTGATTGGGATCGATATCAAGTCCCTGTTGAGCGGCGGCCTGGGAACGCAGAAGAGCCGCGACTGCGAGTTCTGGTTCGTCTCTTCGAAGGTGGTTTTTCCAGGATTGTAGATGGGCTTCGCTCAACGCGACGTAAATGCTTGGGTGATTTGGAAAGTGGGATTGGCAAGTGGTGCAAAGTTGCAGGTACCTGCGTTGAATGAACTCGGCGAAATGGGTGTTTTGCTGTGAGCGTGCGTAGGAGGAAATGCCAGCGACGAACCGGATTAGGTCTTCATGTACGGTCACAGGAATCTGGCTTGGTTCCGCGTTCGCTTCATTAATTTCATGGATCAGCATGTTGATGGTTTCTTCCATGGGGGCACTTGCTCCCTCTGAATCGTCTTGGAACACGAAGTCTCCGAGAATATTGACGAGGAGGTAGCGATGTAAAGATTCTCGATCATCCGGTTGAAGCCCGAGGATTTGAAAGGAGGATTCGTTTGCGGCGGCTGGTTCTTGTTTAAGCAACGTCTTCAGGATCGCAAACGCGTCGGCTTGGGGTGTCGCGAGTTGAAACCGAAGATCGAGTTCGAACGGGATTGGGTTCGGGCTGTTATGCACTAGAGTTTTTAGTTCGTTCATTGCGAACCACTCTGCTTGTGCGATATTCTCTGAGCACTTGGTGAGTTTACCCCAGTTTGCGAGTTGCCGACTTCGTCGCAATTCATCCAAAATTTTGGCGGTCCAAAACCATTGTCGTCGTGGTTCTGTCAACTGCGGAAGAAGCTTAATAGCTTGCTGAAAATGCGATAACCGGCGTTCGACAAATGCGTCATAACTCTTCAAGTCTTCTTGCCCGTGATTCAAATTCCCTGCGCAGAATGTTGCGTTGATATATTCCCTAAGAATATCTTGGTCTTGTGGTAGCCTCGTATGCAGTGTTGACGTTATTTCAATTGCTTGACTTATCAATTGACGACCTAAAGAGATGTGGCGCGCATCGACATAGGTGGCGAGTCGTTCGGCGGCTGAGCGTTGCAAAATTGCGTAGTGTAAGATTTGGGATTGCGCTTGTGCTTCAGGCGTCTCCAGGAGAAGTTTTCCTGTCCAATACTTACTGCTCAGTTCAAGCCGTTGAGCGGTTAGAGGTGTGATTGCTTCGGGTGGTAGATCTAAGTCGGCGATCCATTGAGCCAAGTTGGAGTGCGCGATCGCAGAATGCGTTTTGTTTCGATCGAGTGTTTGTAGGGTTGTGAAAGAGACAACAGCTACAAGGATCAACACAAAAGACACGCGTTTGAGCGTCGATAGGTAAGGTGGAATTGCGGACTGATTCGTCTTGGGTAGCAGCGTTGATGGGTAGACCGTGTGCGCGTTGGGTGTGTTATCGCTCAAGGCAATCAGTTCCTCGAGGATGGCACTTGCACTGGGGTAGCGAAGTGCTGGATCGATTTCTAGGCACCTTTGGGCGATCTGATTCAGCCGATCAAACGTTCGATCAGCATTGGGGGCACGATTGCTTGCCGGGGCACGGTTGTTTGCGGGGGCACGGTTGACTTCGGCAGATGCGACCTGTTCAAGCATCTTTTGTAGGATACCTCCGAGGGCAAAGAGGTCGGTGGGTGGCCCAAGCAATTCTGGGAACGCGAGCGTTTGTTCGGGTGCCATGTAAGCGATCGTCCCGATGGGTTGCACCGACGCTCGCGGGGGACCATCTGCGGTCATCGCAAGGTCCGATACGGCAGCCAATCGAGTGTACTTGCGTGCAATTCCAAAGTCAGAGATTTTGGGAATCCAGTCCAAGGGGGACGCACTGGGTGAGGTGTTCGCTTGTCGATCGATAAGGATATTCGATGGTTTTAGATCCAGATGAAGGATCCCCATCGAGTGGATCGCAGTGAGTCCTTGAAGGATCCCAATGAGCAGATGTTGAATTTCGTTAGGCGAGGTCAACTGGGGGATCGCTTGAGCGAGTGTTCCGCCGGCAAGGTATTCAAATACGAGTGCGAAAGCATTGGACGTTTCTTGCACGCTGTACAGTCGCACAAGGTTCGGATGGTTCATCTGGGCCGCCAACAGGATCTCCTGTCGCCAAACGTCTTGCCCTTCGCGTGTGTGATCCGGTGACTTCGGAATAACTTTTAAGGCAACTTGTCGCTCAGTGGATAGTTCCAAAGCGAGATACACAGAAGCGTGCCCGCCGTGTCCGAGCAGTTTGAGAATTCGGTAACCATGAATGGGGCTCGATACCAATGGGCGGATAGCAACCGACGCAGCATCGAGTTCTTTCGCAAGGTACTGTTGGCAATCGTTGCATTGCTCAATGTGTAGGGCAAGTTGCTCACTGATTGGTTCAGCAAAAGGGGAATGGGGCGCGTCGAGAAAGTTGTTGGGAAGGTCGCGAAGTGGGCAGTGCATCATCGAGAGGATTCTTCAAGCTTCAGTGCCTCTTCCCTCAACATTTTATGTACGCGAGTCACGGCGGCGAATGCAGTTGCGTAACGCATCGAGTAATGCCTAGCTACGTCTCCTAGTGCTTGATTTTCTACGGTTACTTGCCAGAAGATCGCCCAGGTTTGCTCAGAGGTACGTTGCTGGACCCGCTGCTGAATTTCCAAAGCGCGATCGATGGTCGCTCGGGTGCAGTTCGCAGGGCAGGGCAGGGGGGCTGAGGAATGACTGGCATTCGAACGGGTGTGTGGGGTGGGATCTAAAATTGGATCCGATACTTCTTGGGCAAAGTTCGCGAGGTGAGCGGAATATCGTCGATGCTGTTTGAGGTAATCGAGAAGTCGATGGCGATGCAATCGGCGTAGCCAAGCTCGGAATGAGCGTTTTCGATCGTACTGGAATTGAGGAAGTCGATCGATCAATTCGCACCAGATGCGTTGCGATATTTCGTCGACATCCGCACGGTTTCCTACGCGAGCACGGGTCCATCGGTTGAGCAATGGGTGGTAGCGATCAAAGAGTTCGGACCAAGCCGAGTGGTCGTCGGCCCGCTGTGTGCGGCGCAGTAGTGTGCCGCTGGTGCGTGGTTCGTGGGACATGAATTCGGATTTTGGGGGTTGGCGTAGATATCCGTCGTAGACCCTCGTAGAGGGGTTTTGCTCACTGGTCACTTCGCTTGAAGATACGGCTTGAGGAGCAGAAGTGCAACGTTTTTTTAAAAGGATTGATTTAGAGAACGGTAATGGCGAAAAGCAGCGGGAATCGCATGGATCAAGTCGGTACCGAGGGTGCTTGGGGTGCCCAACTCGCGATGCGCAATATCTCCAGCGAGTCCGTGAAGAAACACACCCAGCACGGCGGCTTCGTAAGCTCCAAGTCCTTGACATGCCAATGCGGTGATGATTCCCGTCAAGCAATCGCCGCTGCCCCCGACCGCGAGACTTGGATTGCCCGTAGGGTTTTCAAAGACGTTCACGCCATCCGTAACGAGAGTGCGATGCGATTTGAGCACAATCACCAATCGGTTTGCTTTCGCCAGTTCCACGGCGGCTTTGCGCTGTGCAAGCAGATCAGATGCGGGGATTTCGGTCAATCGTTCGAACTCGCCTGGGTGGGGTGTAAGAATCCTGGGCGAATGAGCGTGAAGGTATGAAGAACAAGGGTTGGTTTTCAGGTCGGATAGAGCGTTAAGTGCATCGGCATCGAAGACCGCGGTGCCGGGCCAACGCTCAAACAGGTCGACGGCCATCGTGTCCTGGCTTGAGTCACGCCCCAAGCCAGGGCCGATGGCCAAGACTGTTTGGTATTGATACCGGGGCAAGATTTGCTTGATCGCCGAGTAGTCTAAGAACCCATTGGGTTGTTCGTCGAGGGGGTAACCCATCGCGCAAGGGGTTGCGTGGTGGACGAAATGGAGCGTTGTTCGGGAAGCGGCGACGGTGGTTAATCCTGCTCCTGCACGAAGTGCTGCGAGGGTTGCGAGTGTGATCGCTCCTGGCATGTGCGGGGAGCCGCCGACTAGCAAGGCGTGTCCATAATCGCCCTTATGGGAATCGTCTCTGCGCTCAGGAAGGATGGGAAGGATGGGGGTGTCGTTCATCGGAATCGTAAAGTACGGAATCGTAAAGTACTGTGTTGGGTTTTACTGGGCATTTCCTGCCGGTGCATCGGGCATGTCCTGCCGGAGTTTGATCACTTGGAAGGGGCTCAGTCTAGTTTGTTTTCAGGCTAGGAGGTTACTTTCCACACATTATGGGGTAGACTGTCAATGGTTCGGTCTGCGGAAGGTGTGGCTTGATAGAGTAGCTTTCCATCCATTCTCATCATAGGTTTACGGTAGCCACTGTGTCGGATTCATCGCATTGGAAAGGTAAGGTCGTTTTAGCTGCATTGATGTGGCTCGTATTGTTAGCGATCGGCGCGGTTGCTTGGAAGTGGATTGTCGTCCCACAGCGTGCCTCGCAGCAACAGAAACAAGCACAAGATCAGGCGGAGAGGGAGCGGCAGCAAGCCGACCAGGCACTTGCCGCCACCTCGGGAAACAGTCGATATCGTCACGAACTCAAGCTCGGCTTGGACAACTTCTCTGGGTATGCGGTTCTTAGAAGCGAAGCGTTTCGCAAGCAGCTTACCGATCGAGGAATTCGTATTCAAACGGTCGATGATAGTGCGAACTATGCGAAGCGAGCGTCGGAGCTCGAGAACGGGTCGCTGCAGCTTGCCGCCTTCCCTGCGGATGCGCTGCTCAAGCAGTTTGCTGACAAAGAGTATCCAGCAGCGACTATTGTTGCTCTCGTCGATGAGACGCGTGGTGCTGATGCCATGCTCGCTTACAAAAGCAAATATCAGGATCTCGATCAATTGAATCGAAATTCCGTCCGTTTTGTGCTCGTTGGGGATTCGCCAAGTGAGACATTAGCGAGGGTCGTGATGCAGGACTTCGGTCTCGATCAAGTCAACGCAAACAACATCGTCGCTGTTGATTCCCCGGAGACCTTGATGGCAAGGTATCGCGCTGCGACACCGCAGACCGACGAAGTCTATGTTACTTGGGAACCCTACGCTTCTCAAATGTTGGTCAATGACCAGATGCATGTCTTGGTCGACTCTTCTCGATTCACTGGCTACATCGTCGATACGTTGGTGGTAAGCCGCGACTTCTTGCTCAAAAACGGACCCGTCGTCGATGCGGTGCTAGAAGCGTACTTTACGGCTCTTTATGCGTATCGCGAAGAAGAGTCGATGGTCAAGCTGTTATTGGAAGATGCAAAAGAAACCAAGCAAGAGCTGACACCGGAGCAAGCCAAGCGATTGGTTGCGGGGATTCAATGGAAGAACACACAGGAGAATTTGGCGCACTTTGGAAAACGATCCGGAGCTGTGGTGCATATTGAGGACATGCTCTCGAGAATTTCTTTGGTGCTGAGCAAGTCGGGGGTGATCGAGGCTCCAACTTCCTCCAGTGGATTCACCCGATACTTTTTTGATCGACCGATGGAGAGTTTGCTCAATAAAAACTTTCACCCTGGGTTAGCCAACGAAACCATTCGCGAAGAATCGCGTCTGCAGGCACTCACGCCGGCGCAATGGGATTCGTTGGTGACGGTAGGCACACTGAGCGTGCCTGAGTTGGTGTTTGTGCGTGGAAGCTCCAATTTGACCGAGGCCAGCAAGCGCACTCTCGACGAACTGGTGCAAAAGTTACAGGCTTGGCCACAGTATTACTTGATCATCAAGGGGAACGCTTCTCAAGCGGGTGATATGCAGGCCAACAAAGCGTTGGCCGAGCAACGCGGGGACGCTGCGATGAAGTATTTGTTGGGTCAGGGGATTCCGACCGATCGCATGCGGGTCGTTACCGGAGAGATTACTGGCCAGACTCGGGTCACGTTTGTGGTCGGTCAGACTCCCTATTGATCCTTGGCGAAGGTAGACCTGTTGTGGAAGCGTTAAGAAAGCGAATACTTCGTGAAATTTTCGTCGCACCGTCGGTGGTGATCCCGCTGGTTGGCGGCGCGAGCGCGTGGCTGATGTCTTGGGCAGGTGGCGGAAGTGACTTTCTCAACGCCGCAGGCTTGGTGGGTGTTTTAGGGGGGATCGGTTGGTTTGCAACGCGGGTGATTTTCCAGATGGATAGCCTCTCGGAAAAAGCTCTCAGAGACCTAGAAAACGAGCGACTCGCCGCCGAGGAAGCCACCTTGGATCAATTGCAGAAGCGTTTGGCTGGGGACGGTGACGCGAGGACGGAGTCGATCCTGATCTTGTTGCGGGAGACCCGACGGGAAATCGAGCGAATCGCGCAGACTCCCGG
>JBIJCS010000262.1:0-6866 GCA_044344575.1 Pirellula sp.
GATTTGCTAGCATTCCCCGCGCCACGCATCGCGGTGAGGGGTCTGTCCCCTGTCAGCCACCCAAATAATGCTAGCATTCCGCCCCTCTGGTTCAGGGTCTGTCCCCTATCCGCACCCTTTGATTTGCTAGCATTCCCCGCGCCACGCATCGCGGTGAGGGGTCTGTCCCCTGTCAGCCACCGTTTGATTTGCTAGCGTTCCCCGCGCCGCTCATCGCGATTCGGGGCCTGTCACCGCTGTGCTAACCCAAACGAATAGTTGGTGATTCCGTATCGGACTCCCCTTTTTTTCCAACCCCTTAACCCTAAACTATAGGCATTCTTGAACGTCCAGCGCGAGAGGGCCCCTGTCCAATGCATCGGGCCGCCGAAGGTGTAAAGTGTCCCACAAACACTCAGGCAAAAGGACCGCTGGAACGAAACGGAATCTCTGGAGAGAGGTCCTGATCGCGTCCGTAACAACTTCCCCCCCAAAAAATGGGTAATGGAGTCTGCCTCGGAGATCGCACTCAGTACCCACCGAAGGGGCAAACTGGCCTTGCCGCCAGTGAATCTCTCAGGTCCATGGACAGAGGGGCAATCGATTGCATCGCCGAATTTACCTCGGCACCGATGTAACTTTTTCGTCCCTACTTCTACCTTTCCCTGTCCCAACGCACGACTCGATTCCTGCTCCTGATGGACTACCTCCGTACCCGTCCGCAGTACATCATAGGCCCGTTGCACTCCAACAGCTTCCGTTTCTATACCCATCTTCATCATGCAATCCAACCAAAAACCACAATCTACTCCCACCTCCGAATTCGTTTCCAGACACATTGGCCCCCGCCAAAATGATGTCGATACGATGCTCAAACACCTGGGCTTCCCCTCCCTCGATGCACTAACTCAACAAGTCATCCCCCAACGCATCCTCGACGCTCAGCCAATGCACCTGCCCGAAGGTGTCTCCGAAGAATCCGCCCTATCCGAACTGCACTCGATCGCAAAAAAGAACCGCGTTCTGAAATCCTGGATAGGCACCGGCTACTACAACGCGTTCCTCCCCAAAGTCCTCCAACGCAATGTCCTTGAAAACCCAGCTTGGTACACCGCATACACCCCCTACCAACCCGAAATCTCCCAAGGACGCTTGGAAGTTCTCTTTTATTACCAAACCCTCGTCAGCGAACTCACAGGCTTGGAAATCGCTAACGCCTCCTTGCTCGATGAAGCCACCGCTGCCGCCGAAGCAATGGCGCTCGCCTTCCGTAATGCAAAAGGGGCAAAACGCTTCTTGATCTCGAAATGGTGCCACCCACAAACCATCGAAGTCGTTCGTACACGCGCCGTCCCTCTCGATGTCGAAGTCGTCGAATTCGATGAAACTTCCCCTACAAACTCCTTCGAAAATGTTTTTGGTGTTCTTGCTCAATATCCAACAACCGACGGGCGAGTGATCTGCCCGAAACATTGGATCGCCCAAGCCAAAAAAGAGGGTGCAATGGTCGTTCTCGCAACCGACCTTTTGGCCCTGATGCTGCTCCCTTCACCCGGCTCCCTCGGTGCAGATATCGCTATCGGTAGCTCTCAACGTTTCGGGATCCCGCTCGGATTCGGTGGCCCTCATGCCGCGTTCTTCGCCACACGCGATGCTCTGAAACGAACCATGCCAGGCCGACTCGTGGGACAATCGGTCGATCGCCTCGGCAACCCCGCGTTTCGACTCGCTTTGCAAACCCGCGAACAACACATTCGTCGCGAAAAAGCAACTTCGAACATCTGCACCGCCCAAGCTCTCCTCGCTATCCTTGCAACCCTCTACGCTTGCTACCACGGCCCCGAAGGACTCCGCGCTATCGCATGGAGAACCCATCGCCGCACCGCGCAATTAGCACGAACCCTTCGCGCTGCCGGCTATCAAATCCCCACCGAATTCTTCTTCGATACCCTTGCTGTCGCTACCCCCGGAAAAACCGAAGACATCGTACGCCGTGCCCTCGAACTCGGTGTAAATCTCCGAACCATCGATCCCAACACCGTCGGAGTTAGCTTCGACGAAACCACCAGCCCAGAAGACGTTGCCATAGTCGCACAAGCCTTTGGTGTCCCTCAACTCTGCGACGATGACAGTCCCGTTCTCGAGCATTCCTCGCTCCGCTCAGACGCCATCCTCACGCAAGATGTATTTCATCGCTACCGAAGTGAAACCGAAATGATGCGTTACTTGCGCAAACTCTCGGATCGAGATATCGCTCTAGACCGCGCAATGATCCCACTCGGATCTTGCACCATGAAACTCAATAGCGCCGCTGAACTCACTCCGATCACTTGGCCTGAATTTAACTCCATCCACCCCCTCGCGCCCGCCGATCAATGCGAAGGCTACCGCATCATGATCGACCAACTCGAACACTGGCTCAGCGAAATCACTGGCTACGACTCGGTCTCTTTACAACCCAATGCTGGTTCACAAGGCGAATATGCTGGACTTCTCGCCATCATGCAGTACCACGCGTCTCGCGGTGAACACGACCGAAACATCTGCCTGATCCCTAGCTCCGCTCACGGCACCAATCCAGCTAGCGCTCAAATGGCGAACATGCAAGTCGTTGTCGTGCAATGCGATTCCCAAGGCAATGTAGACCTCATTGATCTCGATCAGAAAATCGATCGCTATGGCAACAAAATCGCCGCGATCATGATCACCTACCCTTCTACCCACGGGGTCTTTGAGGAAGGTGTCAGCGCCATCTGCGAGAAAATCCATCGCGTCGGCGGACAAGTCTACATCGATGGTGCAAACCTCAACGCACTCGTCGGAGTCGCTAAACCCGGTAAGTTCGGTGGCGATGTCTCCCACCTTAACCTCCACAAAACTTTCTGTATCCCTCACGGCGGTGGCGGTCCAGGTGTCGGCCCCGTTGCAGTCAAAAGCCACCTCGCTCCCTTCCTTCCTAAAGACACGTTCCACGCATCGCGACAAGGCCCGCAAGTCTCCGCAGCTGCCTTCGGCAGCGCCAGCATCCTACCCATCTCTTGGATGTACATTCGCATGATGGGCCCAGATGGACTTAAACTCGCCACGCAAGTCGCAATCCTCAACGCGAACTATGTCGCACAACGCCTCAAGGAGCATTACCCGATCCTCTACACCGGCAACCAGGGACTCGTTGCGCATGAATGCATTATCGATACACGACCCATGGACAAAGAAGCTCACGTCAGTGTCGATGATGTCGCTAAACGTCTTATCGATTTCGGCTTCCACGCCCCCACCATGTCCTTCCCCGTCGCTGGCACTCTCATGATCGAACCGACCGAAAGCGAATCCCTAGAAGAACTCGACCGCTTCTGCCGCGCAATGATCACCATCCACCATGAGTTCTGCTCCGTCCGCGATGGAATCTGGCCATCCGATGATAACCCACTTCGAAATGCACCTCACACCCTCGCAGATGTTCTTGCAGATGGACCACGCACCTACTCCCGCGAAACAGCATGCACCCCAGACCCGCTTGTCTCAATCGCCAATAAATATTGGCCTCCCGTCGCTCGGATCGACCATGTCTACGGTGACCGCAACCTCGTTTGTGCTTGCCCACCACTTTCAAGCTACGAATCACCAGAAGCAGTCACTGCTCCTTAACTCGTAACGAACTCGTAACGAACTCGTAACGAAACTTTCCCGTCACTAGTTGCTTGAAATCCAAGCGGAAAGCCTCGCTGCAAGCTTCTCTGGATCCCGCTTCGCCATCGTACCCAAACGGTCTTTGGCGAGCACTTCCGGAATCGACAATACATCCACTTCCCCATTGACTCCCACGTCAGTCGATTCAGGCTGCACCCCCGATGACTCAAATCGATCTATCGGTGCGTCTACCTCGGATAACCAATCACTACCCGCGTCCTGCTCTCGATACAACACTTGCTTCCCGGTACTACCTCCATCACGAGCTACGCTACTTACAGCACGAGGTCGATGCAACACGAATGAACGCAAAATAAACATTGCCGTTACTACCACCGCAAGTATCGCGAGTGTGCCCCAAGACTCCTCGAACCATTCCATGCCCCTGTTCGCTATTTGCTCTAAATCTAGCGAAGCAAACCCGGCATTTACATTAGCGTCCAAATGCTCCGAAACAACAATCCTCTGAGCCATGTCTCCTGCCGAAGCTGTCATCGACAAAAGGGGTGCAAGCTTCTCACGTACACTCCGACTTGTCTCTTCTCGCAACTTCTGCAATGACACTCCACTCATCGCAGGAGCAGACGCCAGTGGCAAACCCGGATGCTCCCATTGCCATTGCTGCAAATACACTTTTTGAAAATAAGATGTTGGTATCGAAACTGCTAACGTCGCTGACGTGGGAACCAAACGCGTGGCAGGGAGCTCTGTTGCAACATTGCGAGAACTTCCCAACTTTGCCTTCCGATTCGCAATAAGACTCGGGGCTGTTGCCGAATCCTTCCCCAACGCTGACCCACCGTTCGCGGAAGCACTGTCATTGCCCGTCAACGCACTCGACTCCACGGGAACCAATGCTCCGTTTGCTGTCTCCGATTTCCAATCCGATGAAGCGACTACCTTGATTTCTCCATACCCACCGAGCAACGCTAAAGCCTTCCGCTGCAAATCTTCTTCGTAATGCTTCTTGAGCTCTACCCACTTCCATTCCTGCCCTACACTCGCAACATCGCTAGTTGTCTCAAACTCCAAGCTTGGATCTGCATAAGTCTCCCCTCGCTTCAAGTCGACCAGCACAATATCGTTCGCTTTCAGCCCTGGGAAAGATTTCAAGACCAACCGGATGATACTGCCCTTCTGCGATCGACTCAGCTCCGCATGACTCCTCGGCTGAATCGAAACCGTCGCGGAACGCTTTTTCTCCGCAGCAAAACCATCGGATCGCTCGTCGTAAGTCACAATCGCTTGTCGCACAAAAGGAAACTCACTGAGAGTGTCCTCCACACGCTTAATGCGGTACAACCGGTCCCGCCGCTCCGACAAAGCCCTCGGCTCGAGTATCTGCAACGAACTTGTTTCTAGTTGTGGATCCAACGCTGCCTTGGTCGGCAAACACTTCGCTTGAGATAACGCCTTTAAGTACGAATCCCGAGACGCCGTCGGTATTCGCATCCGGTTCGAAGCTCGCTCGTAGCCCCTCAAACCAGCATTGCTAAATGCAAACTCAAATTGATCGAGCTGCTCCGTCGAGAAATCCTGGCCGTCAAGCAAATACTCCATCCGACTGGAGAATAAATTTGCATTCTGCACCAACAACGCGAGCCCAATCGCCAACAACGCGGTGCAAAAAAACAACGCCATCCGGGTCTGCGAATTACTTCGCACCAGGAAAATTCGGAATGTCTCAATCAGTCGGATCCATGGCTTCATAGACCCTACCATGTAGCAAATCCAACGCAGAGAAACCAAGCCCAAAACCCGCCAAGCCCGAAACCCGCCAAGCCCGAATTCGCCCCGGCCAAATACGCCCTGCTCAGAACGCAGAAGCATTTTTTGCTATCAATGATTTTCCCCTGCAACCGTTTGAAAAACGGAAATTGCAGGCAAGTCCAACCCAATCCCTCAAAACTAGAGGATTGGCAACAATTCCGGTTCCGGGGAACGTATCGAATCGCCTGAACTATGAAACCTCGCTTCGGTATACTCAGCCACCTGCTCGGCAGTTTCGAAGTACATCTCGTACACCGCGTCTTCATCGAATTCACAGTTGTCGGTGGAATAATCTCGACAAATCTGCGGTCGTGTATGGTAAATGCCACAGCGATGATCGCTCTGAAGATGCTTGCAAGCCGTATGAACCAACAAGTACCAAACCTCGTCTTCGACGAATACGCTCGCTCGATCGTGCAACAAGTACCAACGCATAAAATCAAAATCTTGCTCACTGGTCGGTTCGTCAATCGGAAGTGCAAAGTATCGGCAACACTTGGCAGTACAGTAATCGCACAAGCACTCGCTCGGTGGGACTTGCTCCCGTTTTGGCGTTTTCCCGTCAATGGTTTTGGCTGGCAACAAAACTGGATCTACAATGCAACTTGTCATGGTGCTCTCGTCGAGGCAATATACTTGGCTGGTATCAATGATGATGGCTACGAGTTTGCATGAAAATGGATCCACAATCAACCCCCAGCCGATGATCTCTCGCATTGATTCTTTGCTTGACAAATCAGAAATCGATGATTTCCTAAAAAGTCTTCAACTTCGACCCTTGAAATCGATCCGATGTCGAGTAGATCGAGCGACCGAAGAGTTGCCGTTTGAAACCCAACGCGTCGATTGGTATCCATCCTTCGGACGCCTAGTAACAGACAGCTCGGTCCGTCCAGGTGCCTTCCTCGCGTATGCTACCGCGGACTACTACATCCAAGATTCCGCCTCGATGCTGCCGCTGCAACTCTTGGACCTTCAGGAAAATGACTGGGTATGCGACTTGTGCGCAGCGCCGGGCGGAAAAGCCACAGCCATCTCAGAACTTTTAGGTACCCATGGACTTCTGCTCGCAAACGAAGCGATCGCCGGTAGGACGGATGTTCTACGCTATTCTCTTGCGCGCACAGGCCGCGCGAATACGATCCAAACCCATCTTGACCCCGCAACCCTGGCTTCAAAACTTTGCGGCCGGTTCGACAAAGTCCTCGTTGATGTACCTTGTAGCGGACAATCCTTATTGGGCCGCGAGCAACAAGCCCAAAGTGCCTTTTCCGACAAACATGTGCTTCACTGCGCTGCACGCGCCCAGAGAATCCTACGCCATGCGATGACAATGGTCCGACCAGGCGGGAGACTCCTATTCTCTACTTGTACGTTCTCCATCGAAGAGAACGAAGACCAAGTTCGTTGGATGCTCGATCAATTCC
>JBIJCS010000263.1:0-6841 GCA_044344575.1 Pirellula sp.
CTTGCTTCCTTACCCATTTGCGATTCAAGCCGACGGAGTCTTAGAACCTGCGAAACAGCGATACATTCATGCACCACTGGATTCCCTCATCGAGACGATCTTCGTCGGCGATGGCGAAACCGTCGCCGTCGACCAACCTCTGATTCAACTTCGCTCACCAACGTTGGATTTGCAAATCGAAGAGGTGCTTGGACAAATTCGAGCCCTTGAGGAAAAGCGCGATGGTCTGCGCATTGCCGTGAACCAACTGACCAACAATTCCTCGGACGTTTCAAACCAGATACGGCTCTCCTCGGAGCTCAAACTCATCGATGCGCAGCGATTCCAAGCGAACGAGAAGTTACAATTTTTGGACAAAGAGCGTAGCGAGCTACTCTTGCGGTCCCCTTTGCAGGGTGTCGTGATCGCCAATGATTTAGAACGCGAGCTGCGTAATCGCCCCTTGCAACGGGGTGACACTTTGTTTCGAATCGCCGCCACGGAAGGGCCTTGGCAAATGCAACTTGCGATTCCCGATCGAGACAGTGGCATTGTTGAGCAAGCTCTTCGCAATGGGCCGATCCCGATCCAATGGGGACTTGAGAGTGGCAACTCCATTGAGCAAATAGCGACTCTAAACTCGATGCGTAGCGACGTGGTCTGGTATCCGAATCGTGGTTCCCATCGCAATGCTGTTGCTACAATCCCTGAGGGCTCGATTTCGCAGCCCGCCCTCAATGCGGTAACCTTTGCGAAAATCCCATGTGGAACACGTCCTGTTTGGTATGTTTGGAGTCGCCCCCTTATCGAGTTCCTTCAAAAACGATTTTGGCTTCCGTCTTTCACTTACCAGAATACAACTCCAAGTACATCCCCCCCCACAGCGTCTTCGTCCCCTGCAAAAGAGTCCATTCCATGAAGAGATTCTTATCTGTTTTTTTTGCGATGATTGTCGGTGTCTTGGCATCTGCGCATTGCCATGCACAGAATACATCTGCCGCAGATCGCTCACCTTCTAAAGAGGCGTTTTCTAGAGAAACTAGTTCTAAAGAAATCGAATCGATCGACGCCGGAAAACAAATCGGTGAGTCTGCAAGCGATGCGAAACTCGTGATCGACGGTGCGGTTCTCAAAACGGTGGAGGTAACTTCTGTTGCCGCCCAAGTCGCCGGCGTCTTAAAAATGGTCCACGTCCGAGAAGGAGATCGGGTGCATGTCGGAGCATCATTGGGAATCATCGATTCGAAAAGTTCCGATCTACAACTCGAACGCTCCAAGGTAGCTTTGGACGTTGCTCAAAAGAATCTTGAGAACACCATCGATATCGATTTGGCCCGCAAAAATTTCGCGGTTGCGGAGAATGAGTATGCCCGAGCCATCGAATCGAACAAAGTGGTCAGCGACGTTTATCCTGCGGTCGAAGTCGAGCGATTGAAGCTTGTGCGAGACCGTGCTGAATTAGAAGTATCACGCGCTCAATTTATGAAGGAGATTGCAAGACTCGAAGCCGTAAAGAGCGAAATCGAACATAAGCAATTAGTCGACTTGATCGGCAAACACACCATCAGCTCCCCCGTCTCCGGCATGGTTGTCGCTGTGGAAAAGCGAACAGGAGAATGGGTCGAACCGGGCGCTGTGACCGTGCGCATCGTCGAAATCGATCGCTTGCGGATCGAAGGCTTTCTCAATGCGGAACAAGCAGATATGGAGCTTCTCGATCGCGATGCAAACGTCGAGCTGGTTCTCGCTGGCAAACCGATGAAAGCAACAGCGAAATTGGTTTTTATCAGTCCTGAAGTTAATCCGATCAACTCTCAGGTCCGTGTCTTTTTGGACATCGACAATTCTGATGGCAAGCTTCGGCCGGGGCTAAGGCCGAGGGTTTGGTTCTCGAATCAAGCAACGACCGAGGCAGCTTCGTCCGAATGAGTACCCTCGCTCCTCAAATTCCATCGATCCCTTTCCCCCTACAGTCCCTATGCTTGCGGCTTCGGAAGGACTTGCGATGGATTCCCTTTCGAGATTCTCAACGATGGGTGGTGTTGGATCCAATTTCCAACACCTATTTCACTTTCAATGCACTGGAGCATCAACTTGCATTGCAACTAGATGGATCGAGAACCACCGTTGAAATCCTTCGTCGAAATCAACATCAAACCGCGAGTGATCCACCAAGCCCAGAATGGCTTGAAATGTTCTTGACCAAATTACTCCGCGCGGAGCTCTTAGAAACGCCCCCCGCCATGAGAATGGCTACTGGGCGTGGCTCATTTCACCGTAGAGCATCTTGGAGGTCCTTATTTTCCAATCCCCTCTCGATCCGCATCCCATTGTTACAACCTGGGATCGACGGTTTTTGGGCCAAGATATTGGCGGCTTTATGTTTTGCACCAGCCGTTGTCGCTACCGTGATCGCCCTACTTGCTTGGGTCAGTTTTTTAGTGCTGATGCAAGTTTTAAGCCGCCCTAATGAACTGCTGTACGACTTATCTAAAATTCAGGGAGATCGTTGGCTGGCTCTTGCTGTAGTGCTCCTGATCACCAAATCTCTTCATGAATTTGGCCACTACCTTGCCTGCGTTCGCTTTCGAGTTCGGTGTGCGGAAATCGGGCTGCTCTTTCTTTGCTTCACCCCTTGTCTTTATTGCGACACGACAGACAGCTGGAAACTGCAGTCACGCTGGCAACGTGCGGGAATCGCAGCTGCGGGCGTTTATTTCGAGTTGATATTGGCAATCCTCGGAGGTTGGATATTTTTGAACTACCCCTCTGGACTCTGGCACGTGCTCGGAGGAGGAATGTGGTTGATGTGCACCCTCGGAACATTCATCCTGAATGCAAATCCACTCTTTCGGTACGATGGTTATTTTGTGTTATCGGACATCCTTCGTGCCCCGAACTTGGCGTCCCAAGCCAATCAGGCGATATGGCAAGGGTTCATCGCTTTGCTCGGTGGGCGCGCCCTGCGTCAGGATGAGTATGACGTTCCGCTTCGGTGGCTGATCCCGTTTGCGATCGCATCTATGATTTATCGCAGCGTTGTCTTGGCGGGGATCTTCTTGTTCCTATGGCGTTTCTTGCTACCGATGGGACTCGGTGTTCCGTTTCTACTACTGTCTTGTGTCATGCTATTTGGTTTACTCCGCAATGGTGCCAACCAATCTCATTCTGTGTTCGCGGAGTTGTTTTCTCGCGAGCCGATCTCTTGGCAAAGGCTATTGGGATTTCTCCTACTTATCGGTGGACTTTTGTCCGCGTCCTTGTTTTGGCCGCTTCCACAGCGTTTGGTCCACCGAGGTTACGTGGAGAGGACGCATAGTGTTCCGATGTATGCATCAACACAAGGTGTACTGACCCAAGTCGCAAACTGGCAGGAACCAATCCTTGCAGGACAAACCGTGCTGCGACTTCGCAATAGGGAACTTGATCTGGAAGTCCTTCAAGCCGAGCACAAACATCAGTTGCTCATTGAGCGGTTGAAGATTTTGGAGCAAGCAAAATCGGTCGATGAATCCGTGATCAGCGAAATCCCCACCGTCGAACAATTGCTTAAAGAATCAGCAGCGACGCGCGACATGCTAGTGGAAGAACGGAGTCGATTGGAGCTCATCGCACCGAGCGACGGAGTCTTCATCCCAAAGGACTCTTGGGTCACCACAGGTTTCCGACAGGGTGGTGCTACGAAAGAATTCGAGCCTATCGTTTCGGAACGCAACCTCGGATTGCGACTCCAACGCGGAGAATTGCTTGGTTGGTTTGAAGGTCCTGGGGAGTTCCAAGCTGTGGTGCTGGTTCCAATGGCGACCTTGCGGCACCTTCAGACAGACCGCTCAGTCCGTTTTCTCTCGGATGCTTATCCGAACCGCACACTGCCAGGAACCGTCGTGTCGATTGCGCGAGATCCAGTAGAAGTCTTTCCTGATGAATTGATCGATGACCCGAACTTCATTTTGGAGAGGGATGAGGAGGGGCACTTGCGATCCGACCCACCTGTATACCGGGTACGGGTTCGGATCGATGCCGGGAATGACGAACTAATACGAGGAGGAAGATGCTCGGTTCGTTTTGACTTACCGAGCGAGACTCTTGCGACGCGAATCCTCAAAAGCGTTCGAGAGATCTTTGCAATCTCTTCGAACCCGTTCTAGTGATCCTTCGGCTTGGCGATTTTCAGTCGCTCTGCGAATTACTTCGCAGCGACCGTAGCGCGAATGCTTTCGAGCAACTTCTTGGTGGCCTTAATCCCATCATCTGGGCTTAGTTTCGAACCTTCATATTCGATTCCAACCCAACCGTGGTAGCCAGCATCCAAAACGATTTTCATCATCTTGGCAAAGTCGATCTTGGTTTCATTTCCAGCAGCGTCAAAATCATAGCTCTTCGCAGAGACGGCTTTTGCCAAAGGCATTAGATCCGTGACCCCTTGATAGCGGTCATATTCGTAGAAATTCCCGAAGTCTGGCAAGGTACCGCAATTCTCCATACCCGTTGCTCGGATGGTTTCCGCAAGCCACTTTCCGTTCGAGCTCAAGCCACCGTGATTTTCGACGATCACATTGATCCCAAGAGGTTTGGCATACTCCGACAGGCGGCGTAGACCATCTGCCGCAAGCTTGGAGCCTTCTTCGTAGGGTTTATCTGTTTCAGCATTCACGCGGATCGAGTGGCAACCAAGAAATTTTGCGGCATCAACCCACTTGTAATGATTCTCGACTGCAGTCGTTCGCTTGGCTGGATCGCTATTTCCCAAGCCGCCTTCACCATCGACCATGATCAATACGTTTGTCACCCCAAGATCGCTAGTTCGCATCTTCATTTCTTCCAAGTACGTCGCGTCCTTCGCTTTATCCTTGAAGAATTGGTTTACATATTCGACAGCTTCGATACCAAAGCGTTCTTTAGCGACTTTGGCGAAGTCAAGATTGTCGATTTCTTTCGCGAACAATGGTTTGTGGAGAGACCATTGCGCCAACGAGATCTTGAAAGGTTCGGCAAGGGCGACAGGATTCGCAACCGCTTGATTTGAGCTAATCCATTGCGACGAAGCCGCGATCGCGGTGGAAGCAGCGGCAACAGAGAGGAATTGACGACGATTGTTGATTCGCATAGGACTGAAGTAGTATAAAGGGTGGTAGGTGGGGTTCGACCGTGACAATAGGGCTAAACCGTAACGCCCGGACGGGATTGATTCTATTTTGAGCAGAGTCTATGGGCAAGCAACTGACGGGGGGAATCCCGAAAAGGCCCAAGATTGAATTGCCCCAAGATGGAGTTTTGCGAGGAGGGAGTTAGGCTGGGATAGAGTTTGCAACTTAGCGAAAAGGTAACGAAGAACTTGGGAGATTCAACGCAGGGGAAACGAAAAACCGGTGAAGACGCCGGTGCAGCACTGGAGCTTGTACCTCTGGACTGGGACAGCGACCTTCCCTTACCGCAAGACGTCGAAGGGTTGCTTTCCGACGCCGATGCGTTGCTGCAAGCTTATTGGGACCAATGGCATCGCAGGCCGATCGAGCAGTATGTCGCTTGTGATTTCCGCGATGTGTATCGTGCGATGCTGGCGATCGACCAGCAGCAATTGGCTCCTGGAAAACTATTCTGCGAATGGGGCTGTGGTTTTGGCATCGTCACGGCATTGGCTGCCGGTCTTGGTTGGGACGCGATCGGAATTGAAGCGGAGTCGTTTTTGGTTCAACGCGCAAAATCCTTCCTCCAAAAGCGAGGGATTGCCGCCGAAATCTGGCAAGGAAATTTTCTTCCGGATGGGGCTGAGCGATTGGCCAAGCGACAAGCGAACCATGCGTCGCTTTTCCACCAAGTTCCGAGTGTCTATTTGTCAGAATCGCTAGAAGTCGACGACTTTTCGATCATCTTCGCTTACCCATGGCCCGGCGAGGACTACTTCCTCAAAGACGTCTTTTTGCACTATGCGGCAGACCAAGCGATATTGCTGATGTTTCTAGGCCCCTACGAGATCGAGGTGTATCGCAAGCAGGCGCATCGTTAACGCGCAGGCGCGTTTGAGGAGTTTGCTCCGCGAAGGACTTGTGCCAGCAAAGGAAGCAACTGTTTCTTGCGACTGACCACATCCGGCAGTTCGTAGAGTCCGCGGTCAAGGCACGGATAGTTGATCTCGTCCCAAGCTTCCGACTCTTTGGATAGCAGAAGTAGCGATCCGTTGCTTACAACGTCGGTAACAAGTAACGCGCAGAAGTCGAGTCGTTGATGCTGGGACAATTCTTCCAAGGCTTCTCGCAATTGGTCTTTACGATCCCAGAACAGATCGAAACCTGTTTCTTCGATTTGAGAAATAGAGAACTTGATCCCGTGCTCTGTGAATTCTTTACAGTCCTCGCGAACAACTTCCGCAGGCGCACAGTTACGCAGAGCCGAACCGATTTCAAAGAACTCTTTCGCATACTGCTGCAAATTGACTTGGGATAACTCTTCGAGCCAAACAAGAATTTCTTTATCGATCTCGGTGGTCGTCGGAGAACGCAGGAATAGTGTGTCGGAGATAATTCCCGAAGCCATGCACAGAGCGATCCCAGGGGAGGGTGTTAAGCCCGCTGCTCGGAATTGACGAGCGACAAGCGTGCAAGTTGAACCGAGCGGTTCGTTGACAAAGCGAATCGGCTGCGTGGATTTCAGGGAACCGCCGATACGATGGTGATCGAGAACTTCCAAGATTTCAGCATCTTCTGCCCCTGTGACTGCTTGGCTGAGTTCATTATGATCCACGAGAACGAGCTTGGGTTTAGGAGGATGGACCAAGTCCGATTTGGTGACGACACCAACAAGTAGCCCCGCATCGTTGACCACGGGAAAAATCGGTTCATTGACTCGTTCGGTCTTCAAGCGA
>JBIJCS010000264.1:0-6819 GCA_044344575.1 Pirellula sp.
CTCAAGATCCAGCGGGCTCGGTACGATTTGAAATTGCGAGATCGGAATCCTGTAAAACTCGCTCGCAGCCTGCGCAGTTCCCGCTGAAACACTCAGCAATGCCGCACTCTCTCGGTAAGCCTTGGACAGCTTTCTGCGTTTTATCCACTGCCATCGCTCCGCTCGCCGCTGAAGGTCATGCTCAGGGGGGGAAACGATCGTCGAAACCCTTGGGCACCGAGTGGCGTGAGTCGCAGGTCCAGCCACTAATGTCATGTGAAAGAGTCGGTCGTAGGATACCTGGATTTTCTGTTTTCGGATGACATCGGTCAGATCAGCGATATACTGGCGATGCATTCGCCCCGGCCATTGCAATCTCGGCCGCGTGCGGTTTTTCCAAAAGGAGAAAATCGATACGTCCTGAGGTACCGCTTCTAGCAAAGCTCCTTCCTCAAAAAAGAGATAAAGCGACGGTTCAAAACGCTTGCGATCGAGCCCACGAAGCAAATAAAGCAATTGACGCTCGCTTCCTCCCCCGTTCATCGATGAAGAACATAACAAGATTCGGATTCGCGAGTCAGTTTGCATAGGAAAGACAAACCCAATGGAAGTAATAAACCGCGATCATTGTACTCCATTTATCACCAAAGACGGATCGACGATCCGTGAACTCCTCGCGCACCGAAACTCATCCATCCGAAAACAGTCGCTAGCAGAGGCGACCGTTCCACCCGGTGTCAAAACCCAACTGCACTTCCATCCGCAAACCGAAGAAATCTACTACATTCTTCGAGGCTACGGCCTGATGCATCTTGCAGGTAATGAACGCAAAGTCGGTCCCGGCGATGCAATTGCTATCCCACCAGGCGTGCCCCACTGCATCGAAAACAACGACAACGAAGATCTCGTGTTCCTCTGTTGCTGCGCACCAGGATATGAACATACCGACACCACAATTCTTCCCTAAAGGAAACTCAACGATGCATTCGTTTCTTCGCTCCTGGTTGCTCGCTACCGTCGGAGGTCTCGCAAACCTAACGATGACCAACACTATCCAAGCTCAAACGCCGGACGGCTGGAACCAAATTTGGAACGACGAATTTAGCGGGAACCAACTCGACTACACCAAGTGGGAAATCGAAGTCAATGCTTTTGGCGGTGGAAATAACGAATTGCAGATCTATACAGACCGATCCCGAAACGTTCGCGTTGAAAATGGCTTCCTCGTTCTAGAAGCTTGGAAAGAAAAAACAGGTATCGCAGGAACGGAACGGGACTACTCGTCCGGAAGAATTCGAAGCAAACGACGCGGAGATTGGAAATACGGACGTTTTGAATGCCGAGCAAAACTTCCAGCCGGACAAGGGCTCTGGCCAGCTTTTTGGATGCTACCAACCGATGAAAAATACGGCACTTGGGCCGCCAGTGGCGAAATCGACATCCTGGAATTCAAAGGCCAAGAAACCGACACCCTCTGGGGAACACTTCACTTCGGAGGCCCATGGCCTCGCAACACCTTCAAAGGCAAAACGCAAAAGTTCGACAACATCGATTTCTCTCAAGACTTCCATGTCTACGGAATCGAATGGGAAGAATCAGAAGTCCGATGGCTTCTGGATGGAAACGTTTGGAACGTACAAAAGGAATGGTCCAGCGAAAACGGAACCTACCCGGCTCCGTTCAATCAACCCTTTCACCTAGTCTTGAACCTGGCCGTCGGAGGAGGATTCGTCGGAGAGGTCTCCCCGCAAACCCAATTCCCAGCACAATTCCTCGTCGACTGGGTTCGCGTTTACCAAAAGAAATAACGCGCCAATGCCACCCAATTGCATCAACAACAAATTACTTCGGCAGATTTAGCAACGCGTATGTGCCGCTCTTGCCCGCAACAGCGATATCAATGCGACCGTCCCCGTTGATATCTCCCGTCGCAATCTGCAATCCGACCCCTACGTGCCCTTGCTCAATCACCGATTTGGTAAACTGTCCGTCGACGTAGGAATAAGCATGAATCTCGGGCATGTCCTGCCCCCCTGGATCACCACCATTGTGCGCATAATAACGCTTACCGGTGATAATCTCCTGCTTGCCATCCCCATCGAGATCAGCCATCGCTATCGCATGCGGTTGCGAGAACCCATTGTCGATTAACTTACGCTCCAAATCGATCGATCCGTCAGCCTTCACTCCAACCTGACGCCACCAATACAAACCATAATCATGCCCCTGGCCAACGATGATGTCGTTCTTCCCATCCTTATCCAAATCGACGACGATCATCGGAATGCTCCCTTGAATGTTCCAATCAGCATGAAATTTCCATTCACCATCCCAAGGCTTCTCAGGCTGCTCGTACCATCCATGCCCTAACAAAACGTCATCTCGGCCATCCCCATTGATATCCCCAACCCCCATTCCGTGCTGATTGCCAGATCGACCAATCACTTTTTGTTCGATGTTGTAACTAGAAGCCTTGCCATCGCGATTACCGTTGTCGACCAACCGCCAAATCGTCATTGGATTCTTGGCATTCCAGCTGTTGACCACCCAATCCAATATCCCGTCCTTATCGATATCATGCATTAACTGGGCTTCATTCTCAGAAGCTTTCGTATCGACCCACATGTGACGCGTCCAAGTCCGCCCGAGTCGCAATCCTTCTGCACCGGGGTTCTCGTACCAAGCCAACTCCGTTGGAACAAACGATCCAGCAATCACGTCCGTGCGTCCATCTCGATTGACATCCAATAAGAAGTCACCATTACTCTGCACGTAACCGTTCCAGTCTTCAATGGTTCGCAACGGGCGCGGAGTAAATGCCGGACTCGGATACCAATTGCGTCCCGCAACGACATCCTGCTTGCCATCGCCATCAATGTCTCCAATTGCACACCCTTCATTTGCGTCCAGCGCAAGTGGCTCAATTTGCCATCGCAATGCCAACTCCTTGGGTTTGCAAAGCGGCTCTTCACCCATTGCATCACTCATCGGGATTCCCGCACCAGCAACGGTACCCAAACAGAGCACGAGTCTCAGGAAATTTTTTTGACAGTTGATTTGTTGTTCTCGACGGTGGTTTTGATACATGATTGATTCGATAGGATTAACGAGTTGGTTTAAAGGACAGATTCGAGAAGCCGATCACTTCGCGGTCGGAGCCACTTGATGCTCTTTGAGCCACTGCGTGATTTTTGCTTCTCCATCTCGAACAAACTGCTCCATTTGCTCGACTTCCACAGCATTGTTTCCCTGCTCATGCTTTCGAAACAAAAACAAGTAAGTCTCATTTTGCGGACGATATCGATGAAAAAACCACTCGTTTTTCGAAGCCACAGCCGTCCGTAGTTCTTCTAGCATTTCCGGCTTGCTCGCACCGACTCGATCCAATACAGGATTAGCAAATCCAAGTTGTTTCATCATCTCCCGCGCGCTCGCTCGATACCCTTTGTCGTTCCAAGCGATCCCCTCTTCGGTGAACCTTTCGTCCAGTGCGAACTTCTCTAAATCAATCAAAGAAGCACCGGTATCTTTTGCTAAAGTACGGATTCCGTTTGCAACCTGTGCGAGATTGCTGTTGTAGTAGGCAGGATTCGGAAAATCTGGACCTGCATCTTCGCGCTGCCGCGGAATAACC
Organism: Pirellula sp.; assembly: GCA_044344575.1. Taxonomy (GTDB): domain Bacteria; phylum Planctomycetota; class Planctomycetia; order Pirellulales; family Pirellulaceae; genus JBKCUI01. Next base: position 3,614 of record JBIJCS010000264.1, read on the forward strand.
AACACAATGCGACTACCCTTGGCCTTCAGATCATTAATGAGTTTGAGGTAACCTTTCAAGAACTCCGCACGCTCCGCTTCATTGAGAAACGCTTCGTTTTCGCCGTAACACAGGATAGCTAGATTCGGAGCCGCAATCTCTGAGTCTTTGATCAACCGCTGATAACCGTCCGGTCGCGATCCGAATACAGCTCGGGCATCACCATGAACCGTGTCGCCACTCCAGCCCATGTTGCGAAAGGTAACGCCCGGAACTTCCATGGAAAGCATCATCTCGAACCAAGGATGCCGATGCATGCGCTCCACCCAACCACTTCCGATCAATGCGATGCGATCCCCAGGCTCAATCACCCCCTCCTGCATTACCGTCTCTTTCGCACTGAGATGCTTATCAGCCAAGCACACACCTATCCAGCCGCAACTCAAGAGCCCCAACACAAGCCGAAAAGCGAACCTGTTTCGACTTCGCAAGCCGAGCCGACCATCCGAAGAAACGCTGAGTGAGGGAGTTATGGACTCGTCGGACGCGGAACCAAAAAACCATGGCGAGAAATTACTGCGTAGCATAAAGGCTTTGACGATAGGAAATGCGAGGTAGGAAAAAGGCGGGTAGGAACCAAGACTCCTTGATTGTAACCCAAATCGAACCGAAAATGGTACAGTATCAAATTCAGTTTTGATCGGTAGAACGCCCGCAAACGAGACCAGTGGAGTTTTTTCTCCCTTTCCCGTCATGGCTTCCCCGCGAAAATGTATCGCTCGGAACATAACAGTTCATCCCCTAGCCGAAAGTTATTGAACTCATGCGCTTGCAATTTTTGTCCCCCTTTTCCAAAAACGCCAAGGTAGCTCGACTTGCATGGGTACACGCAACCCTTGCTACTCTCGGCTTTGTCGCATTCGCCGAAATGGGCGCAGCCCAAGAGTACCTCAACGGAATCGAATGGAAACAACCACCTCTTGTCACCCCCGGCAACACCAATGATGCGCCCCCCTCCGACGCCGTGGTTCTGTTCAACGGCACCGACAAGTCTCACTGGAAGAATGCCGACAACTGGAAGGTCGAAGGGGACGCACTTGTCGCCGGTCGCGGTACGATTACCAGCGTCGATGAATTCGGTGACTGCCAAGTGCATATCGAATGGTCTGCTGCCAGCCCCGCCAAAGGTTCAGGACAAGGCCGCAGCAATAGCGGTGTATTCCTCATGGGAATCTACGAACTGCAAGTCCTGGACTCTTTCGAAAACCCTACCTACTTCGACGGCCAAGCAGGTGCGATCTACAAACAAACACCACCCATGGCGAACGTCATGCGAAAACCAGGAGAATGGAACACATACGATATCTTCTGGACCGCCCCTCGATTTGACGAAGACGGAAAACTCAAATCACCCGCGTTTATCACGGCTGTACACAATGGCGTCCTGATTCTGAACCACTTCGAACTCAAAGGTGATACACCCTTTAATCGCCCACCTAAATATACAAAACACGCCGACAAAGGACCGATTTCATTGCAGGACCACGGTGATCCCGTTCGCTTCCGCAACATCTGGGTTCGACCTCTCGTCCCAGTAGAGGGCAAGCAGGCCCGTAAGCCATTCCTTCGCAATGGCGACAAGGAAACTCCGATCGAGTAAGGAAACTCCGATCGAGTAAGAAAGCTCCGATCGAGTAGGTAGGCTCCAATCGAGTAGGTGAACTCCAATCGAGTAGGTATCGATCAACGACAATAGCGGGCTAGCCATTCCTCACGCTGCTCGCTAAGAACTTGATCGCTGGGAATTAACCCATGTTTCTGTTTCGATTCATGGGTTGATACAAATCCATTGAGCTCATCGAGAATGACCCGTTGCGTCTCCGGATAAACGCGATCAATAAACAATACTCCGTCTAGATGATCGATCTCGTGCTGAATGATCCGAGCTAAAAATCCTTCTGCATGCAAATCAATCTCCTGCCCCGTAATCGAATAAGCCTTCACATGCACCGACTTGTTCCTTTTCACCGGCGCATGAATTCCAGGAAGCGATAAACAGCCTTCGTCCGATTCCGCCGAACCATTCGACTTGCGAATCACCGGATTAAGAAAAACCAACTCTTCACCCGACTCTTTTTCCCCTGTCGGATTGGCGACGAACATCCTCAAGGGTAAATTCACCTGGTTCGCAGCAAGTCCCACCCCACGGTTCTCGTACATGATTTCAAACATCTGTTCGATCATCTCACGCAAGGCTGCATCGACCCGCACAAGGGGTTGCGAAGCAAACCGTAAAGTTGGGTGAGGATAGGTAATGAGTTGAAGCATACAAAAACCAAAAGGAAACGAGGTACACGATGAAATACAAACCGATCGATTCCACCACAAAGTAAAACCTCGACAAGATCGATTTCCCGATCCATCGCAGGGTTAAAAAACGCTATTGTAATGATTCCGGCACGGCTCGAAACGAGACTTTGCGAAGTCTTGCACAAGCAATTTCGCATTCCACCGCAGTCAGCACCCCTCACCATGCAGCGAAAACTATCTCCGCCTAGTCCAATGCCGCCTGCCGCCCCGTTTCTCAGCAAAAAAACCAACCGACCGGACAGGATTGTGCCCGATAGATCGATCTTCGTAAACTCCTACGCAAATCACAAGATTCTCGGATTGGTCATCCCGTTCCTCATCGCAAGTCTCCTTAGCTCATCCGACAACCTGGGAAATAGACTCTGCGCCCAAAGTCCTACCCCGCCCTCAGCGTTCCCCCCCGACGAAGAATCGACCGCATATCTGCAAGCCAAAGAAAAACTCGGAGCATCCAGCCGCATCGTTTGGGGAGAAGCAGGCCCTACGTCCTTGGATCGCTGGCAAGCTAGATCCTCAGTGGAATTCGAAGGAGTCATCGTCGCCTGGGAAACAGATCAACTCACCCTCGTTAAAAAAAACGGTACCGGCACAACAACCCTCCCTGGGGATCTGCTCGTCGGAATAACGCCCGGGTGGAAATCCCCCGCCTTTGAACGCACGCATCAACTCTGGCTAAACAAGGACTTCCCGGCTGTGATCTCCAGCGGGCAAAAAGCACTCGCGGAAAGGGAAATTCCTCGATGGCAACAACGCCTGCTGGTTACCGAAATGATCGAATCGGCCGTAGCAATCAATCAACTTGCTGTCGCTTGTCGCATTTTCCAAGCCCTTGGAGACGATCCAATCCCAGAACTACT
>JBIJCS010000265.1:0-6739 GCA_044344575.1 Pirellula sp.
CGATCTTTGACTTCATGGGGACAGTTGCGCTCATGCGTGTTCTCGCTGTACTTCTTGGAATTTTGGAACCATCGTCTCCGCCAATCGATCCATCCACTGCAAATAATCATCTGCACAAAGAATCGGTTGCCACCCGAAGCCGTTAAGCAGCGTGCAGCAGTGCACCCGAATGGAGCGAATCGGATCCATCACTCCCAACGCAGGTAATGAAGGACTGCTTGAGGTGAGAATCTGCGAACCAAAAGTGATTGCCCACAATCCGAACACCATTTCTTCAGGGCTCAGAGAATGACCGAAAAGTAAGAGGTCGTTCGGCGACCCGCTGGTGGACTGAGAAGTTGGACCTGGCAAGTCCCCCGACTCGATGCCTTGGCGTACAAGACCGGCTACCATAGCCATGCACCCAGCTTCGCACTCGCGAATACAATCCTGACGCTGTGCCGAAGACTTGTCCCAAATGTTCGCGTGTCGCATCCACTGCTCGACTTGGAATTCCTCGCGGCAGTGTTGTGTGTAGTATTCACAGGCCAACCCGATGCACATCAACCGTTCGCGGCTCGAACCGGTCGCGTTGGCTGCCACCGCGAATAAGTTTTGCCTTAAGCGCATCGCATCGACGGCCAGCGCCAATACGATTTCTTCTTTGTGGGGGAAGTGGTTGTAGATGGTCCCTTTGGCATATTGCATCAGAGCTGCGACTCGATCCATCGTTAGTGCGTGAAAGCCTTCCCGCAATAAAATCGGTTTGGCTACCCGCAGGATCTCTCGGGTTCTCTGTTCAATTTCGCGCTGTTTTCGGGTTAATTCGACCATTGCGTCAATTATTGACGCGGCGTCAAAAACGACAAGCCCGAATTTGACCAAGATTCTCCAAGAAAAACGAATTCGACTTGGGCAACCCGGGGTTATAAAGTAGTCACGTTGGCACAACTCGGATCCGCATAGCAACGCCTCGAATCACAGCGACCCAGTCAATTTGTTGGAGATAGACCGCAATGGCACGACCTGAAAATCTAGCAACGAAACTCCTTTTCTCATTGCGAAAGCCGTTTTTTGCGTGTTGTGTGTGCAGCGCGTCGGTGGGTGGTATGGCGTCAGCCCAAGAGGGTGCGGCCACGGCGAAGCAGGAGGATTCCGGAGCGGAAGTTGGGAAAAAAGAGGTCTCTGAGAAGGGTTCGTCACCGAAAACACCACCTTTCATGCGGGTTACGGAATCGCAATCTGGGACACCGGAAGAGCTTCAATGCGCCATTGCGAAGTACCGGATCCAGTCGGGGCCTTATCAAGGAGCAGAAGTTCATTTGATCGGTGCGGTGCATGTGGGTGAAAAATCGTACTACCAGCGTCTCAACAGCATGTTCAAGTCGTACGAAGTGATCCTTTACGAGCTTGTGGCCGAATCGACAGACCGACCGCGAAAAAATGAGAGGCGGCGAGGCGGCAATCCGGTTAGTTCCATCCAAGGAGGGATGAAAGACGCCCTGAAGCTGACTTTTCAGCTCGATGAAATCGACTACCAAGCCAAGAATTTCGTGCATGCGGACATGAATCCGAGCGAGTTTAGCGAGGACATGTCCAAGCGTAACGACGGCATCGTCAGCATGATGGCGCGGGTCATGGGTGCAGGTTTTGCGACTCAGACTTCCAAGAAGGTCAACGAGGCGCAAGCCGACATGATGTCGGCGATGCTCAGTCGCGATCCGGTGAAACTGCGCCGTGCGATGGCCAAACAGTTCGAATCCCTCGATAATCAAATGGTTGGGATTGCGGATAAAGATGGAAAGAGTACCCTTCTGACCGAGCGAAACGCAAAAGCGTTCTCGGTTCTCGAAGAGCAATTGCAAGCCGGAAAACGCAAACTGGGTGTCTTCTACGGCGCTGGACACTTCCCCGATATGCACGAACGCTTGCTAAGGGACTTCCAAGCCGAGCTGGTAGAAACCGACTGGGTTGAAGCCTGGAACTTGCGCAGCAACGCAGTCAAGTAACTCCTTACCACCCTTTCGATCGATCACCCATGGCTGTTCCACGCATCGCGATTGTCGGACGTCCGAACGTCGGCAAAAGTTCTATTTTTAATTGGCTCGCAGGACGTCGACTTGCCATCGTTGAGGACTTTGCTGGAGTCACCCGCGATCGCTTGAACACCATGCTCGAGCATAATGATCGCCACTTCGAATTGATCGATACGGGCGGTATTGGCATCGAAGACGTCGATAACTTGACTGAGCAAGTCGAGGGTCAGATCCTTGCGGCAATCGAAGAGGCGGATGTATTGCTCTTTGTGGTCGACTCTCGTTCTGGGCTTGTGCCGTTAGACTCTGAAGTCGCGGATCGACTTCGCAAAGTCAACAAGCCGATATTGTTGGTCGCCAACAAGACCGACAGTCCTTCGCTCGACTCGAACGCTGACGAGTTTCATCAACTGGGCTATAAGCACTTGATGCGCGTGAGTGTATTGCAAAACCGGAACAAAACCGATTTGCTCGATTGGATCGTCGGGCACCTACCGAACTTCGACGCCGATGCTGGTGAACTTGAGCCGCCGACGATGAAGGTCGCGATTGTCGGGCGACGCAACGTCGGAAAGAGCACCTTCGTCAACACTTTGGCCAAAGAAGAACGTTGCATCGTCAGCGAAGTTCCTGGAACGACACGCGACAGCGTCGACGTGATGTTTGAGCTCGATGGTCACAAGTTCATGGCGATCGACACTCCAGGTTTACGGCGGAACAAAAGCATCAAAACGGACATCGATTGGTACGGTTTGCATCGAGCGCAGCGCAGCGTCCGCCGTGCGGACGTCGTACTGCTTTTCTTCGATTGCACCGAACCGATGAGCAAAGTCGACAAACAACTCGCGCATTACATCCACGACGAATTCAAGCCATGTGTCTTCGTGGTCAATAAGTGGGACAAGCTTGCTGGCTTTATACCGACCGAACGCTGGGTGGAGTACATCCGCGAACACTTTCCTACCATGGCATACTGCCCAATCGCATTTGTGACTGGGCAGACAGGGAAGAATGTGAAGACACTTCTGAACCACGCTCAGATGCTCTTCAAACAAGCCAAAGAGCGGATTTCTACGAGCATGCTCAACAAGCTTGTCAAGGCCGCGCTCGAACGGCACGAACCGCCGTTGTACCAACTCAAACGTCCAAAGATCTACTACGCCACCCAAGTTGCGTCGGAACCTCCAACCATTATTCTGGTCTGCAATCAGCCGCAAGGTTTTAGTAATCAATACCGCCGGTACTTGCTGAATTTCCTCCGGGATCACCTTCCGTTTGGAGAAATCCCTATCAAGCTCTATTTGCAACCGCGCAAACGCGACGACGAACGGGATGAAATCCAAGGCGAGAACGCGATGGCTTCCCGTGGCAAACCAGGCGAACAATGGGAAGGGGCCTTCGATGATCGCGTCGATCCCGCGTCACTTGGTAAAACCGGCTTCGAAGATGTGGATCTCGATGAAGAGTTTGAAGATGACTACGAAGATGACGACGAAGATGGCCAAGACTACGAAGATGATGATGCCGAGGAACTAGAAGAGGGTGAAGCCGACGACGAAGAGGAGTCGGGTGACTTTGATGAAGGTGACTCGGAAGAAGATGACGCCGACGATGGTGAATTCTACGAGGAAGAATACCTCGACGAGGGTGCTTTCGACCCTCAAGACATTCCCAAATCTGAACGGGAGGGAATGGATCCGAATCCTCCTGAGCAGCCACCTCCACCTTCCAGTCCATCGAAACCCAAACCGTAAGCATCCCTTTCTCTCTGTGACTTCGAGAATCCGTCACCATGAAACCCTCGCTTCAAGGTCTGCGTATCGGATACATCGGACTTGGTAATATGGGAAGCCCTGGTGCACGGCACTTGCACCAGGCGGGGGCGAGTGTCATCGTTTGGAACCGCAGTCCGGGGCCGATGGCAAAGGCGCTCGAACTTGGCATGCAAACCGCTGAGTCACCGGCTGATTTAGCTTCAAAAATCTCCGATGGCATTTTTTGCTTGAATCTCACCAATACCGATGCGGTTCAAGCGGTTGTCTTTGGGTCAAACGGACTGATAGAAGCGTTGAGTGCTCAATCCCTCATTATTGATTTTGGAACCACAAGTGTTCCCTCAACCCGCGAGTTTGCAAAGCGAGTGCCTTGGGTTGATGCACCGGTCAGTGGCGGACAAGTGGGAGCGGAAGCTGGCACACTCTCGATCATGGCGGGTGGCTCATCGGAGAATTTCGAGCGTGCCCTTCCGATTCTACAAACTGTCGGAAGCCGTGTAACGCACATTGGGCCGACCGGTTCGGGGCAAGTTGCCAAGCTTGCCAATCAGCTCATTGTTGCACAGACCATCGACGCGGTCGCACAAGCGATCCGGCTTGCGGAGCTCTCCGGGGCTGACCCGAAGCTTGTGAGGGAAGCATTGCTTGGCGGGTTTGCCGCAAGCCGCATCTTGGACTTGCATGGTGATCGAATGATCCGTCGTGACTTCCAACCGGGAGGGCGATCTGAGCTTCAACTCAAAGACATCCGTTTGATATGCGAATTGGCTCAAGATGTCGGTTTGGACTCTTCCACATTGCAGCATTGTCGGGAGCTCTGGGAATCGTTTGTTCATGAACTTGGGCATGGGAATCTCGACCACTCCGGTTTGTTCAAGATTTACGAGTAGGATTGATTATGAAGCGTGCAGCGATCCGCTGGTTTATCGCGATCGTTGGAGTGTGTATTGCGGTGGATACGATTCCTAGGGAGCGATTTCCGGCACCTAGGTTTCAGGATTGGTTGCATCGACAGCTTGATAGGTTGGGGCTCTCGCAGGGATCTTGGCCGTTGTTTGCGCCCAATCCTGTATTGAACAACGGACTCCTTGTTGCAGAGGTTGCAGATTGCAAGGGGGATTCGGCCACTTGGAGTTCCATCGACTGGTCGCAAGCTGATCCGTGGGTGAAGTTCGTTCGCTTTCGGCACATGAATTACTTGCAGCGACTACCGCGAAACTCGATCGCTTCCGGGGATTTCGCAGACTATCTTTTGCGAGCTATTCCAGAGCGAGAGAAGGCGACTCCGGGTGTACGTTGGAGCGAAGAGAACGAGATGTTGCCGCCGAGTGCGCTTGAGGCTCCGATGCGCGAAGTTCGGCTTTATCATTACCGCGATAGTATGGTATTAGGAGAGGGAGTCGCAGGCGTCGATATCCCCTTGCCGCCAAAGAGTCAGACGGTCTGGAGCACGCAGATAGGCTTTTTAGCACGTCGTCCGAGGGAACCATGAAAGCCTTGGATCGGTTTCTTTTTGAGTCTGGCAATGCGCAGATATTGCCAGTAATGCGGATTGGTTTTGCGATATTGATCCTTATTCAATCGCTTGTACTCTTGCCGGATGTAGCGTATTGGTTTTCCGATCAAGGTGTTCTTACAACGCAGAGTGCGCGTCGGCTTGCAGGTACTCAGAAGTGGTCCATCTTCTTTCTTGTGGAGGGGGATGTTTGGCTCGGTTACTTCGGAGTGATTTCGCTTTTTGTACATGGCTTGTTGTTGGGTTTAGGGGTGTATTCGCGGGTGCAGTTAGCGGCGATTTTTTTGTGGCTCGTATCGTTTCAGCACCGCATGCCACTTATTCATGATGGCGAAGATACCGTATTTCGGTTGTTCGCATTCTTCTTGATGTTTCTACCGTTAGATGCAAGTTATTCCCTTATGGGGTTTCTTCGAGGGAAGCCAAATGAGCAAGTGGCGGACGAGCAGTTGTGGGGGTTGAGACTGATTCAGATCGAGATGACAGCGATCTATGCGTCGACGTTCTTAAGTAAGCTCGCTGGGGAGACATGGCAAAACGGAACGGCAATGTGGTATGTTTCGCGAATGAATGACAACTATGGTCGTCTGATACCAAGCGAGTGGTTTGATTCGCATTGGATGAGTCAGATAGGTTCGTATGGGACATTAGTGATTGAAGCATTTCTGCCGATAGGGCTATGGATCCCTCGATTGCGATGTATAGCTATTCTGCTCGGTGTTGTACTTCATCTTGGGATAGAGATGTCGATGAATTTATTTCTGTTCGAGTGGGTAATGATCTTAGGGTTGCTAAGTTTCGTACCGCGTCTTAAGCCACGCACTGTAGCCACTCATCGCCAGACGGTGGAAGGTGACTAGGTAGCAGTCTGATTACTTTGTGAGCTCTGTGACTCCGTGTTACCAAACGACCGCGCGTAGAAGGACTGATTGTTTAGTGATACTTTTTTGAAACACAGAGACGCAGAGGCACGGAGGTTTGTGCAAGATTCAATTCAATTCTATTTCGAGGCGGGCAAGTTCCAAGGTTGATCGATTTCGGGGACGACGGGTTTGGCGTCTGTTTTGGCTTCGATTTGTTTTGCCCAGGCAAGTGGGTCTTGGGAGATGGGGGGCCAAGTTCCGTAGTGGGTTGGCATGACGAAGTTTGGTTGGATGAAGCGGGTGGCTTCGATGCTGTCGTCGACGCCCATGGTGAAGAGGTCGCCGATAGGGACGATGAATAGATCGACGTGGGTTCTGGCCACCCACTGCATGTCGCTAAACAAAGCGGTATCGCCGGCGTAGTAGATGCGTCCGGAGGATTTGTTCGATTGCCAATCGATGACCCATCCTCCTGCGGTTCCTCCGTAGCTGCCATCAGGAAGGCTTGAGGAGTGGATTGCAGGAACGAGCTGTACGGAGAGCTTCAAACCGTCTTGATCGCTACGAAAG
>JBIJCS010000199.1:0-8240 GCA_044344575.1 Pirellula sp.
ATTTCGCATGAGTGCAGAGAAAATTGGCTCTCAGGAATTATCACTAGATAATTGTGCCTATAGTCGTAATTGTGCTAGTAGTCAGTGAAACGGCACGCGTACTTGAAGTGTTCTTTTGGGGCATCGTTGAGACGCGGGACAATTCTTGGGTCCCTGCTTTCTTGAAAGTGTAATCGACTTCAATTGATTCGTTCGTTCCGAGTACGGTTCTCGCGACGCTACGTGGAAAAATTCGAATTTTCACCCAGTAAAACACCTTTGGAACAAGTTAATGAAACCAATCGATTGGAGGGGACATTAAGGATTCTGCATGATTTCTTCATGCTTTGTCCTCTCCTTGCTTCATGAATACCTCATTCTAAATCTGTAATCTAGTGGGATGTGGTAGTCCTAGGATTCGAATGGAATGGGGGGCGTTTTATGCTCAGGAAATGCGGGCGGTTTCGAAGTGCTTTCACTCTTGTTGAGTTACTCGTAGTCATTGCGATTATTGGTATCCTTGTAGGATTGTTGTTGCCTGCTGTTCAAGCGGCAAGAGAGGCGGCGCGTCGGATGTCGTGCAGTAACAACATGAAGCAGATTGGTCTAGCTTCGTTGAACCATGAGAGTGCTTTTCAGCGGTTCCCTCCAAGTCTTTTTGTCGATATCGGTTTACCACCGGGTGGGTCTGGTCAGCCTGGATCTCCGTATCCTGCCGTAGTGCATTGTTGGTCAGTATTCTTGTTGCCTTATATGGAACAAGGTGGTTTGTATCAGCAGTATAACATGAAGTTTCCTTGGTTTTCTTCTCCGTTGCTCATTCCCGGAACACCTGACAATCAGGCAGTTTTACGGACTCCGATTCCTGGGTTTTTGTGTCCGTCGAGTCCGGGGGGGGCAGCGCGAACGGTTTCGGGGGTATTTACCTTCGGGGCATCGTTTCCATACCAGAATCTTGCTGTGACCGATTACGCAACTTGCAGTTCGATCAACCCTGGTAGTATCACGTTTTTTGGGTATCCATCTGGTACCACGCAAAATGATTTGTTCAGCGCATTGTCACCTGAGGTTAAAGGATCTGGTGCTCAAGTGTTGCTTGGGCAGGCACCGCGCAAGCCGAGTCGTATCGCCGATATTTTAGATGGTACAAGTCGGACCATTCTGATGTGTGAGGATGCTGGTAGGCCAGATCTTTGGATTCAAGGAAAGCTATCGCAGACTCCTAAGTTGAATGATGGTGGATGGGGACATCATGAGAACGACTATGGTTTGGATGGTGCGATCAGCGGTTCCAGGACATCTCCTGGTAATTGCGTGATCAACTGTCATAACGACAATGAAACTTATGCATTTCATGGTAGCGGCGCGATGCATGCGATGGCGGATGGAAGTGTTCAGTTTACAAGTGCAAATATTTCCCCACAGGTTTACGCAGCACTCCTGACAGCTCGAGGTTCTGGGATGACAGCCGCCGAGTTGGCTCCTTCGGCAACGGATGAGTAATTACTGACGGATGAGCAACCATAGCGCATTTGTTTGAGTCATATCTGCAAAAAGTGGTGATTGATTTTTAGAAGCTTGGGAGCGTGAAGCCAGATGGTAACCCTATCGCGATCGGTGTCTTGTATTTTTGCATCTTTTTTCTTGTTTACTCTGTTGGGTTGTTCGGGCCATTCGAGCAAGGCTGTTCCTTCGGGTGGAGTTGTAAAGACCTCGAAGGGGGAGCCGTGTGCGGGAGCATTGATTGTGTTGCATCCGCAGGAAAAGGCGAGGTTGAATGACCCGAAACCAGTAGCAACGGCGGATGCGAATGGGAATTTCGTTTTGCGTACACATACTGAGGATGATGGTGCACAGCCGGGTGAATATGGCGTCACTGTAGTATGGCTCGGGTCTGTGTCTGGCGCTAAGGAGTTTTCGCTTTCATCCGAGTCGGGAGCAGGATCGACAGACCGGTTAGGAGGTCGATATGGGAATCCGAAGGATCCGAAGATCAAAGTGACAATTCCGGCGAGTGGTGACAAAAGTCTTGATATCAAAGTTGAATAACCGATAGGCGAATTGAAAAATTTGATCTCGATTATTCAATCAGTAGGATTGGTCGATTAAGGGAGGATAGCAAGGATGGATGGGTTTACGCGAGGACCATTTGATTCAGTTTTTCTCAGTGACACTTAGGTTGGGGGAAGTTTCGACGGAACCATTTTTCAAGGTTTTAGAATCGATCCAGCTCGAGGAACTTGCTCCGTTGCGTGAAAAGTTGTGTGCTGATGCGGTGACTAATGAGCAAAGGCAGTGGGTAGACCGCCGTGCGGGATGTTGGGCGGAATGTGAAATAATCCCGAGTGCAATTTACTCATTAGATCTTTTGACCAGAAGCTGAGCGTTTGGCGTGCAGTGGGTATTTTCTTGAATAGCTTCTTCCGCCTGTTCGCAGAATAAAGCCTTGGATTTCAAGTACGCTTAGTGTGCTAAGCACACGTGAGACGGGGAGTCCGGATTGCATGACGATTTGATCGATGTCGGTTGCGTGTCCGTCGATTGCTTGGAGGACCTGGCGTTCGACTTCGTTGAGTATGAGTTCATTGGGTTGTTGGATGTTGTCCCCGCTGGAGAGTTGAACTGTCTTTGTGAGGGGGCCAAGGTGTTCCATGATGTCTTCGGCGTCTTGGACTAGAAGAGCACCGTCACGAATGAGGCGATTGCTCCCCCTCGATGTCGGCGCGCTTGCTTGTCCTGGCACTGCGAAGACATCGCGACCTTGTTCACCTGCGTGGCGGGCAGTGATGAGCGATCCGGAGCGTTCGGCGGCTTCGATGACAACGATACCGAGACTCAGTCCGCTGATGATGCGATTGCGCTGCGGAAATACGCCAGCTTTGGGTTTTGCTTTTGGTGGAGTTTCGCTCAAAAGTACCCCGTGATCTATGATGCGTTTCGCGAGATCTTTGTGTTCTGGTGGATAGATCTCGGTGAGGCTAGAGCCGAGTACTGCGATGGTGCGTCCACCGGCATCGATCGCTTTGCGATGGCAAACGCCGTCGATGCCGCGAGCGAGACCGCTGACGATAGTGCATCCGTAATTGCAGAGTCCTTTGGTGAGGCGTTCCGCCATATAGCGACCGTAAGCCGTAGCGTGTCGTGTGCCGACAAGTCCAATACTGAGGCTGTCTTCTGGGGTAAATGCACCTTGCATGTAGAGCAACACGGGTGGATCAGGGATTTCCATCAAGAGGCTTGGGATTCGAGGGTCGAAGGGGTAGAGGATTTCGATTTTCTGACTTTCGCAGATCTGGAGGACTTCTTCCGTCCTTCGGGGCATGTCAGGGTTCCGGATGTTGCTTGCAAGTTTTGGACCGACGCGGCAGACGTTTTCTAGTTCGCGGAGGGTCGCTCGTAGGACATTTGAGGGGGTGCCAAATCGTTGGAGGAGCCTGGCCATCATCCGAGTGCCGATTCCTTCAACGAGGGATAGTTGAAGGAATGCGACTCGTTCTGGTTCGGGTAGTTCGCGAAGAGAGTCGATGTTCATCGATTCGAGGGAGTCGTTGGACTCGTCTTCGGTCTCTTCGAAGAGCGTCGGAAGTTCGTTTTCGGTCATTGTGTCGGCTCCAAATGGAAAAATCATCAGGCAAGGGCCTCGGGGGCGGATGCCACTGATTTTCAGAGCGGGGCGTGACACGTTAGGTCCCCCTGAGCAAAAAAATTCACGGGGGATGTCAAGAATATGTTGGCAGAGAGGTGGGGGCGACTAGAGAGGTGGTATGTGTTAGCGACGACGGATAACACGTTGGCTGTTGTTGCTGACTCTCGACTTCGGTGGAGTGGCTACTGTCGGCGTTGGTGAGGGTCGCTGATTCGCTGTATTTGCGATTGGGGGTGAAGAGCGGCTTTGGTTGGTTGGGGCAAGGGTTATTTCTGCGGTGGGGTCGCTTCCGGGTGTGTCGGAGGCCTTTATTTCGCTGAGTCGTTTTTCATACAGTGCAAGAGCCCGCGTTGCGTGTCCGCGTGGCCCGATAGGCCAACGGTGAGCTTTATTGTTGTCGATGTGTTTCAGCAGGAAGTCGATTGCTTTTTCTACTCGTTCTGTTTGTAGTTGTTCGTCACCGACGGTGAACATCAACCACTCGAGCATGTGTCCTGTCGTTTGTACTTTGCGTTCGTCTTTTGGTTCGTTTCCGCGGCTTTCGTACCAGTTGGTGCTGAAGCTTCCGTCTGGGTTTTGGAGTTTCCATGTATAGTCGATAAATTCATTTACAAATTTTGCAGCGCGTAGGTATTGGCCTTCGAGGGGTTGGCCTTGAAGCACACGTTGTTTGATTGCAAAAGTGTATCCCATGAGTCGGTGTGTGCCTCCGCATGCGGCGCCGACGATTGGTTGTGCGAGTTCTTCTTGGATGAGTTTTTGGATGCTCCAGACTTTTCCGTCATTGGATCTCCATTGTTTGTTGGAGTCGACGTAATAGGAAAGGCCAATGAGTTTAAAGGTGAGTTCGCTTCGTTCTCGGCAAGTTGCCATTTCGTAATAGACAAGATCTTGGACAGTAAATTTCCGATCACCGATTTGGATTGGGTAGTCGGGTGGCACTTGGCATTGTGCGAGGATTGCGAGGAATTGGCCTTGGTGGCCTTGGACACCTCCACCGACGTTAGGAACGAATCCGTTTCCGCGTGGAGTGAAGATGCGTTGAGTTTTGCAGAGGCCGTTATGGCACATCCAGCCGATGGCGTTAACGCGTCCTTTTGGTCCGATCATTTCATAGTCGCTACCGAAAGCGAGCAGGGCGTGCATTACAGCCCAAGGGGAGCGTTCCGCGGTTGTTTCGGGGTGGTCGAGATAGTGTTTGAGGCATCCTCGGACTCGTTCCAATCGTTCCCATTGAGCGGTGGTCCCATAGAATTCGCGGTGAGTTGTTAGGGATGGTGTATCGACAGTACCATCGACTTCGCCGTACTGTTCCGGTTTTTGAGCGCGTTCTGCATCGACGCCTTGGTGCGTATGGTCGCTTTGTGGAGAGATTGACGACGCGTTTTCTTGTGCCAGGTACTCATCCATGTCTTGGTCGGGACTTTTGAGCGTACGTTTTTTGGGTACGCGGTCGGAGGATGTGCCATCAACTTGAAGGGTTGCGTCGGGGAGGTACTGCGAGCGGGCTTGATCGTTCATCGGGAGGTTTGACTCTGCAACGTTCTGAGTTTCAGTAATTGGAGAGACGAACTTATCGACGGCTGTGAATTTCGCCGGTTCATCAAGCGTGGAGATGGCGGAATTGGCGTTGGAAATGACGAGTGACGAGCTATCTTGCGGGAGTGCTGTGTTATCCGAAGCGGATAGTGTTTGACTGAGGATTTGTGCTGCGAGAGTTTGGGACCAGTTGAGAGGTAGTTGAGTAGCCACGCTCAGTGCCATGACTGGAATGAGGGATTCGTGTTGATAATCTGCGATGAGGATAGCGCGAGTCCAGGAGCTGGTGCTTGCAGGAGCGAATCGAGTGCGTCTTGTGGATAGTTGTTCTGAGGCGACGGTGTTTCTGAGGGAATTTACAGGTGTAGCGGTGGTGGGTGGAGTTTCATTGGATTGCGCGAGCACCGAGGTGGCAGGGACAAGGCCGAGTGGCCAAGCGACGAGGGCTCGAAAAAGCATCGAGGGGCACTTCGGCATGGGATGCAACCGTGGAATGAGGGGCCAATGGAAAACCGCCAGCGAGGCTTGCTGGATCGAACGGCTGCTGACGGGTGTTACGAGCAGCGTCGACGGGAGGAGACAGCGCACCGGCAGTAGTATCGGCGCAAGTAGGCTGATCGATGCAACCTTAAAAATCGGAATAATTTCTAAAGAAACCCCGGTGGAATCTACGGATGTTTCGGGGAGTGGCAGAATGTCGCAAGTCGTTTCTGTGTAAGGGTTTGTGGTTGCGTGTTTCGAAAGTGGGCTTGACCTCTGGCGGGAAATAAGCGTTCCACACATGAACATTTTTCTCGGCGATGCGTACAATCTGCAAAACTTTAGGCCCTTTGGGGGGTGAACGTCAGCTTGATACAGACCGTTTGATTGGCTGTTTTTGTGCGTTTAAGAAGAGACATTTGAGCCAGTAGCCTTCGGGCTAGAAAGGTTGCTCGATGACAACGAGGAAAGAAGCGTTGGCGAAACTCAAGGAGGTTTTGTTGTTGCGTCGCGAGGCCCTTCGCAGGGCACTTGATGGGGACATCAGCATGTTGCAGTCCTTGAATCAGGAGGGTGGGGACGTAATGGATGCAGCGATGGACACGGCCCAAGACGAGATAAGCAGTCAGTTAGTCGAGGTAGAGAGTCGAGAGTTGCATCAGATAGAGGATGCGCTAGCGCGGTTCAAGGACAACATTTACGGTGATTGCGAACTGTGCGACAAACCTATTCCGTTGGCCCGGTTGCAGGCGGTGCCGTATGCTACGACTTGCATTGATTGTGCGAGGAAGCAGGAGTCCGGTCATTTGCGACAGGGCGAGGAGTTTAGCTGAGTGATCCATGTCTGAACCCGACTTCGAAGTCATCGGTCCGTACAAGGTCTTGCGCGTGCTTGGGCGGGGCGGGATGGGGACGGTGTATCAAGGGGTGCATGGAAAGACCGAGCAAGCGGTTGCGGTGAAAGTTATTTCGGAGGAGATGGCGCAGCACCAGAGGTTTCGTCGCCGATTTAATGCTGAGATCCAAACGTTAGTGCGACTGAAGCACCCTTGCATTGTCAACGTGATTGGCGTTGGGGAGGAGCGGGGGCGTTTGTTCTATTCGATGGAGTACATCGATGGGGAGAACTTGCATCAGCGTTTGAAGCGAGTGAAGCGGATTGCTTGGACGCAGGTTTTGGATTGGGCGATCGACATAGCGAGTGCGTTGAAGCACGCTCATGATTTTGGGATCATTCATCGCGATTTGAAGCCAGCAAATCTGATGCTTGATTCGCAAAACAGGATCAAGTTAACGGACTTTGGGATTGCGAAGTTGTATGGGGCGGAGGAGGCAACGGTTCCGGGTTCGGTGATAGGGACGGCAGATTTCATGCCGCCCGAGCAAGCGGAGGGGCAAGCTGTTACGCCGCGAAGCGATTTGTATGCGCTTGGGGCGATTTGTTACGCTTGTATTGCGGGTCGACCACCGTTTACTGGAACGAATGTTCCTGAGATTTTGTTTAATGTTCGTTATGGTGTTTATGCTCCGATTGGCACTTTGTGTCCTGATGTGCCGGAGGAGTTTGCGAGGTTGATCGATGAGTTGCTATCGCGTTCCGTGGCAAATCGTCCGCCGACTGCTTATTTAGTGTTGAGTCGATTGCAATCGCTTCGTGCTGGTTTGAGCAAGACGCTGGGTAAGTCGGGTACAGGAAATGTAGATGATCTGAAGGATGCTGGAAAAGGGGTTGGTAAGGAGGGTGAAAACACCAGCATTGACGTTTCTGCTCATCCTTCGGTGGCGGGGCTTGCAGTTCCGGAAGATTCCACGCGATTGCTTCCACCGGGGGACGATTTGAGGGCAGGGTCTGGCAATAAGATCGCAGGTCAAGAGTCTGATCAGAGGCGAGGGGCAGTGCCGACCCGTGCACCGGCGACGCGGGTGGTGGGAGGTGAGGGGAAGGGGGTGAAGGATCAAACGCTTGATGCAGCCGAGCCGCGGAATGGGGGGCGTCTGAGTGACGAGGGTCCTGCGAGTGGTTTACAGGATGTTCGGGCAACAAATTTCACGGAAGTTACGGAGGAGGATCGTGTTCGCACGAGTGTATTACCGGACTTGAAGACGCCGGAGGAGGTTTCGGGGCGATGGGGAGAGGTATTCATTACGCTTGCCGCTATTGGGGCATGTCTTTTGGCGATCTATTATTTCACGCGACCGGTGTCACCGGAAAGACTGCTTGGGCCGATTCAGGATGCGGTAGAGAATCGAGACGAGGCGAAACTATTGGAGCTTGAGGAATCGATTGTTGAGTTTCAGAAGTTGCATCACACCCATCCCGACATCGACGTTGTTTACCGAGCGGTGGAGGAGATCGATTTTTTTAAGCGGTTACGAACGATCCGTCGTGGCGCTGGAAAAACCGACACGAGTGATACTACACTTTTAATCGATCCGTTGCGACATATTAGCAAAGTGCATCAAGATGATCGCGAGCGTTCGTTAGAGTTGCTCGATGCGTTGCTTGCAGCGTATGACCCTGCATTGCTTTCTGAATCGCAACTTGGATGGTTGGAATTTGCGTCGCGGTTAAAGAGGGAGTGGCAGGAGGAAGTTG
>JBIJCS010000067.1:0-13419 GCA_044344575.1 Pirellula sp.
CTTTGAAGACCACTTTGCGGCTTTGAAGGAGTTGTATCGGGACGTGCCATGGGCGTTGCCGATATTGGAGAGACTTGAGCAAGAGTTCGACCAGGCTCGTTAGGAAAGGCGTTGAATCTCAAGGTTTTTTGAGGTATACTCTCGGTTTGGCGCCGGGTGATGTTTTGTTACTTTCGGTGCTTGAATTTGTTACAAAAACTCAACGCTTGGACGTCGTCCGTTTGACGATTGAAGGTACTGAGTCATGAAACGGGATCGCCGACGTGTAAACATCACGTCGGCGTTGTTGTTTTCGCTCGGTTTGATTTCGATTGTTGTGTGGAACGGTTGTTTAGGGTGTATGGGGATTGCGATAGGATCGAATGGGAATGGCCGATAATCCGATAGAAGCAGTAGCGAAAGCAGACACATTGATTGAAGCGATGGGTTGGATCCGTCGATTTCGCGGGAAGACCACGGTGATCAAGTTGGGTGGTTCGCTGATGGCGAATCCGGATGCGATGCGTCATACGTTGCTCGACATCATCTTTATGGAAACGGTTGGAATGCGGCCTGTGGTTGTGCATGGTGGAGGGCCTTCGATCAACAAGGCGATGGAAGCGGCGAAGATACAACCGGTATGGGTCAAGGGGCGTCGGGTAACGGATGCGAAGACTTTGGAAATCGTCGAGCAAACGTTGGCATTTGAGTTGAATACTTTTTTAGCCGAGGAAGTCGAGCGGCTTGGTGGTCGTGCGATGAACTTAAATTTTCGGACGACGAATGTGTTGTTCGGCGAGAAATTGTTGCTTGAGGAGCCTGGATCTGAGCCGATCGACTTGGGATTTGTGGGTCAGGTGACGCGTGTGGATCGGCAGACGATAGAAAGTTTGACATACACGGGGCAGATACCGTTTATTCCGTCGATGTGCATTGATGAGCTTGGGCAAAAATACAACGTCAATGCAGACACTGCAGCGATGGCTGTTGCGGAGTCTTTGGGTGCGGAGAAGTTGATTTTCATCAGTGATGTCAATGGGGTTCGTCGGGACAAAGACGATCCGAACAGTGTCATCCACTCGATGACGGCTGCGGAGGCCAAGGATCTGATTGCCAGTGGAGTGATCAGTGGCGGGATGATCCCGAAGGTTGAAGCGTGTTTATCCACACTTGGGAGGGGCGTTGGCAAGGTTCACATTATCGATGGGCAGTTGCGTCACTCGTTACTTTTGGAGATTTACACCACAGCCGGGGTGGGAACAGAAATCATCCAACAACGAAATTCAGCCGTAAGCAAGATTTAAGTTCACTGTTTTAAGTTCACTGTGATGAAGCATTTGAGAAACCTCATCGACTTGAGCGTCGATGATTTTCATACAATCCTCGATTGGTCGTTACGACTCAAGGCGTCTCTTGAGAAGGGGCATCGTCCTGACTTGCTCAAGAACCGTACCTGTGCTTTGGTCTTTGAGAAAGCAAGTTTACGGACGCGCGTAAGTTTTGAGACGGCGATGGCGCATCTCGGGGGTACAGCGTTGTATTTGACGGGGGATGCTGGTTGGCGAGAGCGCGAGACGATAGCGGATTTTGTCCGGGTGCTCGGTGAGTACTGTGATTTCTTGGTGTGTCGAGCTTTTTCGCAATCGACGATTGAGGAGCTAGCGAGTCACGATGTTTTGCCGATTATCAATGGTCTTACGGATGAATCGCATCCATGCCAAGCCCTGGCGGATGTTCTTACGATGCATGAGCATATGGGTGGGAAGCTCAAGGGGCGGCAATTGACATTTGTTGGGGACGGTAACAACGTGGTTCGTTCGCTCGCGCGGGCTTGTGCTTTTGTAGGGATGCGTTTCCGGTTGGCCTGTCCTAGAAAGTATCAGCTTCCTGAATCCTTTTTGGAGGAGCTCTCTGGTGATTCCGCTTTGGATTTTGACCAAAGCGAGGACATATCGAGCATGGTGATGGATGCGGATTTTTTGTACACCGACGTTTGGACGAGCATGGGCCAAGAGGCGGAGAATGAAGCTAGGAAGCGGGCATTTGCACCCTATCAGATCAACGCGAGTTTGTTGAAGCTTTCACCTGATCGTAGTCGGATCTTGCATTGTCTTCCAGCGAGGAGGGGGATGGAGATAACGGATGAAGTGATTGACTCATCGAGAAGTCTTGTGTTTCCGCAAGCTGGAAATCGTCTGCATGCCCAGAAGGGGTTATTGGTTTGGTTAGCGGTTCAGAACGGATATTTGCCTTCAGGGGCTACGATTTCGCAACTGCTAAGTTAGGTCATCCATGATGGAGAACTGCATTGCTTAAGAGCTTGTTCCGTAACTGGTCGCTCGAACGCAAGGGGCTATTGTTCCTGGGGTTGGCATTATTCATTTCTTTGGTTTTAGGTTTTTTTGCGGTTCAGTTTGTTGCAGAGCGATTGGTGAAGGAGACCACGCGTCGATCTGCTCGTGATTTTGCGCACACCGTGGTACGCTTGCGTCATGCGACATGGGGGTTACCGTCGAAGCTTCCGGAGGCATTGGAGTCCAATTCTGCTTCTGTCACGGATCCCTTGCCTTCGCCGGAAAGTGATTTGTTTGAGTCTGGTTCGACGTATCCGATGCGATCGGAGCTATTGCGATTGAAGGATGGTTTAGAGCATGTGAAGTTGGGAGGTGAGGTTGCTGAGGGAGAGGATTTGGGGTGGTTGATGAAGTTGCATGCGCGGCTTTCTGAGCTTGAGTCTGCCGCGAAGGCGAAGCTTGAGGCGGAGCGTGGTGAAGCCACAGTGACGGCAACGAATGGTGAGGGGACCGCGAATGCTTGGTCGACATTAGCGAATCCGACCAATGCTTTGTTCGAGGAGGATGGTCCGATCCAGGGGGATTACATCTATTATCATCCGATTCGATTTCAGGATGGGTGTCGTCAGTGCCATCAGCGTTCGGTAACTGAATCGCAGCCGAGACTGGCACCTGTCTCTGTGGATCCTTTTCGGGTGTTGAAGATTCGGATACCTGTCTCCGAGACACGCGTTTGGCGGATTTGGAGTTATTCGCTGTTGTCATCGATTGGAATTGGGACGTTGGCCCTGTCACTTTTTTTTATTCACTTGGTCTTGAAGCGTTTGGTAATCAATCCCTTGTCTGAGCTGAAATTTGTCAGCGATGAGATTACCAGTGGAAAAACCGATTTGCAATTTCGGGTCGACACGGACGATGAGTTCACAGAGCTTTCCGATTCGTTTAACCGGATGTTGCGTCACTTGACTGAGACGCAGCATCAGTTGCAGATGGTGAATAAGGAGTTGGACTCACGGATTGACGAGCTAGCTAGTGTGAACTTGCAATTGTTCGAAGCGAATCGGCTGAAAGGTGAGTTCTTAGCGAACATGAGCCATGAATTACGTACACCGCTGAACAGTATTCTTGGTTTCAGTGATGTCTTGTCGGGGATTGAGACATTGACGGACAAGCAGCGTCGATGGGTTGGTAATATTCAAAATTCGGGTCGCATCTTATTGGAGATGATCAATGACATCTTGGATCTTGCGAAGGTAGAAGCGGGCAAGATGGAGGTGCGACCGGTATCGTTTGATTTATTGTCTGTAATAAGTGCGCAGGTTGAGATTTTCAGGAAGTTAGCGGAAGACAAGAACATCGACTTGCAAGTGGATTCGAGTCGCAGTGAATTACGGATTGTGCAGGATCAGAGCAAGATTGCGCAGATCTTGACGAATCTTTTATCGAACGCGATCAAGTTTACGCCGGAGGGTGGCTTGGTTACGATCGCTGCGGAGGCTATTTCGGATCAGACAGTCTTTTTTTCGGTTGCGGATACGGGAATTGGGATTGCGCCGTATGAGCATGAGGTGATTTTTGAGAAGTTTCGGCAAGCTTCTGCGAATACGAACAGCGATGCATTGACGCGTGAGCATTCGGGAACGGGATTGGGTTTATCGATCGTGCGTGAGTTATGCAGGCTGCTTGGAGGAGATATCAGTTTGACCAGTAAACTGGGGCAGGGGAGTAACTTCCGCGTCGTGCTTCCACTTCGTTATGGAGAGGTGGAGGCATTGAGGGAATCGTTGGAGGATTAAGCGAAGAGTTCGTGGATGACACGTCCGTGGACATCGGTAGGTCGGTAGTCTCTTCCGGCGTGGCGGAATGTTAGTTTTTCGTGATTGATTCCGAGGAGATGAAAGATTGTTGCGTGCAGGTCATGCATGTGTACTTTGTTTTGGATTGCAAATTGGCCGAATTCATCGGTAGCACCGTAGCTTGCACCTGCTTTTACCCCTCCGCCGGCGAGCCATACGGTAAATCCGCCGGGGTTGTGATCCCGGCCGGTCCCATTCTTTTCTGCGTAGGGTTGACGGCCGAATTCGCCGCCCCACCACACCAAGGTATCTTCGAGGAGTCCACGTTGTTGAAGGTCGGTTAGTAGTCCGGCGATGGGTCGGTCAACGGCTCGGGCGTGATCTGCGTGTTTGGGTAGGTTTGCATGTTGGTCCCAGGCTGGATTTGCTGAGTCATCGCCGTAGTTTACTTGGATGTAGCGGACACCTGCTTCGCAGAGGCGTCTAGCGAGCAAGCATCGCTTTCCGTAGGTGGCAGTTTCTTTTTGGTCGATTCCGTAAAGTTGTTGAGTGGCTTGGGTCTCGTTAGATAGATCAAAGACTTCAGGAGAGACTTCTTGCATGCGTGCGGCGAGTGCATAGCTTGCGATTAGCGCTTCGATCTCATCGGCTTGTGGGAGGCTGGTGTGGCTGGCGTTGTTATTTCCTCGCAATTGTTCGAGTTGCATTTCTTGGAGTTGTCTTTGCAGAGACCAGCGAACGTCTTTTGCGGCGTAGGAGGACGTGGTGATGGGTTGGGAGTGTTCGATCCCTAGATCCGATTGGCTTGCGCGGCCAATGGGGGTGCCTTGGAAGCGAGCGGGGAGAAAAGCAGAGCCGTAGTTTCTCGAGCCGCCATTTCCGATGGATGGAGCGATGGAGACGAAGCCTGGAAGATTTTCATTTTCGCTGCCTAGCCCATAGAGGGTCCATGAGCCCATGGAGGGGCGTACGGCGTTTAGTGCTCCGCAGTGGAGGAAGAGGGTTGCGGGCCCGTGTGCGACTCCATCGGTATGCATGGAGTGTATGAATTGCAGTTTGTCAACGTGTTCGCCGACGGCGGGAAAAAGATCGGAGACTAATTTTCCGGTTTGTCCGTAGGGTTTAAATTCCCATGGAGATTTCATGACGCGTTGGTTGCTGCCGAGTTTTCGAGTATTAGCGAACTCGCGAGCGTCATCGAACGAGAGCATTTCCCCATCGCGTTGTTCCAGGATTGGTTTGTGATCGAACGAGTCGACTTGGCTGACTCCACCTTGCATGAAAAGGAAGATCACGCGTTTTGCTTTTGCGGGGTGGTGTAGACCGTCGAGGTTTCGGATTGTCTTCGCATCAGATCTAGCGATTGCATCACGACAGAGCATTGCATGGGTAGCGATTGCGCCGAACCCGCAACTGGTGTTTCGCAAAAGTTCACGGCGATTGATCATGTTTTCATTCCTTTAGGGGTTCACTCGAGCGATTGTTTCGGTGTTTTAGAGGGCTCTTCGCATTCGTGTGATAATCTTTAATCGTTTATTTCAAGGTATTGCATTAGGGAGCGTATCGAAAATCGATCGACGCAAGCAGTTGGTGGGCTAGCTCCTGATCCGTCGCTTCTTTGAGAACAGTTTGGGCCCAGGAGTGTTCTGCGGGGGTTGGGTCTCGATGTAGGATTTGTCGAAAAAGCGTTTGAATTCTTTCGTTTTCATCGGTATCGGTTGGGAGAAGCTTGGTTATTGCAGAAGCACGGTCTGCTACCCATGGGCTATTCATCAGTGCAAGTGCTTGGGTGGCAACCGTGCTTCGAGAACGTTCTGAGATTGAGAAGCTTGGATTCGCTCCGTCAAATTCCCTGATCAGTTCTGGAAGTGCGTTGCGAAACCAGGGGAGATAGATGGATCGAAGCCCAACGGAGTGTTGATAACGGTAGTCTTCTTTGGGTCCATTTTTGATTGTCGAGGTGATCGATTGAGTTGGGGCTTGGGTATTGTTCGAGTCCGATTCGTTACCGTCTGGGGCCGCATAATGTGCATCGACAAGTTCCCCGGAAGCTTGGAGGATGGAGTCTCGAAGCGATTCGGCATCCAGGCGGCGAAGGTGGGAGTGAGAGAAGTAGAGATTCTCTGGATCGAGTTCCATCGCGGTGGAGGTAGGTTTGATGCTTCTACGGTAAGCATCTGAAGTGACGATGGTTCGGACGAGCCATTTTGTGGACCAGTTATTTTCAATAAATCCGGTGCAAAGGGCGTCGAGCAGTTCAGGGTCGGAGGGAGGAGTTCCGGTGGTTCCGAAATTATCAACGGAGCGAACGATACCGTGTCCCATGAGGGCCGTCCAGATTCTGTTGACATAAACCCTTGGTGTGAGTGGATTTTCGGGTGCTACGAGCCATTGAGCAAGTTCCAGTCTGCCATTTGCGTCGGGGGGGATTTGGATACGTTGTGCCAATTCCGGCTCGTGAGCATTAATGCAACTCAAAAATCCTCGTGGGACTGATTTACCTAAGCGATGGACGGAACCGCGAACATGGATTGGGATATCGCTTGGCGAATCTCCGATTCGAACTGACTGCACCATGGGGCGTGTATCCATGATGGCTTGTAGTTTTATTTGTTCTTTTTCCAGAGACGCGAGTTTCGATTTGTTCAGCTCCTGATTGTCCTTTGAGGAATTGGGAGATGGCTGTGAGAGAATGGTGGTTGAGTTACTTTCGGGTAGAAATTGCACGGCATCGGCGATGACATGGCCGTCAGTGCCTTCGTTGCTGATAATAACGAAAGCTTGACCGCCGCTTTCAAATTGGAAAGTGCCGAGAGTATTCCATAGGCCGTCATCGGAGGGAGGTTTTTTTTGATTGATGGTAAAGAGTTGATCGCCATCGGCGCTGAATACGCGTACTGCAGTCTTGCTGCTGCGATTCTCTCCAGGGGCGTAGGCGATACGGACGATGTATTTACCGGTTTGCAAGTTAGCTGGCTCGAAGGTTACGGATTTTGCACCTTTGTCTTGATTGCGATCGTGGACATAGCCTTTACCGACGTAGTTTGCGACGGAGCTGGAGTCTTCCCAATCACCTACTTTTTTCGCGGTTGTGTTATCGACGATCACACCTGCGAGTTCCTCGATTGCGACGACGTTGGATTGCGCTGATTTACCTTTGTTACTTTCTTTGAGTTTGGCAATCTGCTCTTTTACGGATTTGAGTTGTTCCGCAGTTTGCGCTAGTTCTTGATGTTTTTCTGCGGAGACCGGAAGTGGAATCCGAATCCATTTGGAGACATTTTCGTGGTCCATCGCAACGGAGGATTTCAGAATGCCAGCGAGAGCGTAGTAATCGGCAGTGGGAATGGGATCGAATTTGTGATCATGGCATCTGGCGCAACTCAACGTTTGACCGAGGAAAGCTTTTCCGAGTACATCGAGTTGTTCATCGATGGCGTCCATTTCAAGTTGCTTTTTGTCTTGTTCTTCGTAGTTATGATCACCGATAGCGAGAAAAGTGGTGGCAGTTAATCGGTCTTGAGCGCGCTGTAATTGTTCTGCTGTCCATTCGTTGGGGTTCGATCCATTTGGAAATTCAGACGCGTTGAGTAGATCGCCGGCAACTTGCTCCATGACGATATCCCGAAAGGATTTGTCTTGATGGAAGGATCGGATCAGGTAGTTTCGATATCTCCAGACGTCATTGAGGATGAAGCCACGGAGTGTGAGAGATTCCGCGTAGCGTACGACGTCCATCCAGTGCCTTGCAAGACGTTCACCGTATCGAGGTGACGAAAGTAGTTCATCGACAATCTCAAGGCGTTCGTTTTGGATTTGTGCTTCGTTACCGTCCGTAGAGTTGGAGATGTCCTCAAGTCGTTTTTTGGATTGTTGGAGGAAATCGTAGGTGGGGTTCAGTCCGTGTAGATCGATAACTAGTCTTCGGAGCCATGTTTCGTTGTCTACCAAATGGTTTGGTTCGATCCCGAGTGATTGTTGTTTCGCGTGCAATTTGGCATCGATCAGGTTTTGTCGTTGTGTTTGGCTATCGTTGTGTAGGGTGATTTTTCGTTGGATAGGAGTGTAAGCCCAATGGGATCTCGCTTGGGCTACAGACAGCGGTTCGTTGGCTGGTTTGGCTTTGATTTGTTGCTGCAATTCGGATAGAGGTTTTTCGAAGTCTGGGGAGGCGATCATCCCATTGGAGATCCAAGTCTTGAGAAGTTCGATCTCGAGTGATTGAAGTTTGCCGTCGGGGGGCATTTGAAGTTTGGGGTCTCTATATTCGATGGCGCGTAACAGCAGGCTGTTTTCTGGGGTTACCGGATCGATGGCTGGGCCGGAGTCTCCTCCCTGTTTGATGGCCGCAGTAGAGTCGATGCTTAAACCACCGTTTAACTCGGAGTGGATCGAATGGCATTCACTGCACTTTTCGACCAATAGTGGGCGGATGCGTTTTTCAAAGGCTTCCAATGCGTCAGGATCGGATTGAGCGTGGGCTAGGTTCGCAGAAGCAAGGATAAGGAAGTTGACTGACAAAGTAAGAGCAAGAGGATGCTTGGCGAGGGAGTGCGTGGCAGTCCGGGGGCGGGGGATGAACTGGCGTTGAATGGGGCGGGTATTCCCGTTTCTTGAACCGAAACCTGAATCCATGCGAGGTGTTTAGTGTGGGAGGGAGGAAGGTTCCAGCAGGCGAATGGCAAGCATCTTAGTCTGTGGATGAATCGTCGCTGTATTATGACTGATTCTTTAGGAGGCTGCATGACGCAGATCGACATAAAAAGCTCAGGAAAGGGAACAAAAACGGTCAAATCAGTCTCTTCGCTCATGAATTTGCTTGCGGTTGTCGTGCGCAAGTTTCAAAATTTCGAGATCCTTCCAGAATGCTCAAGAACTTGTTGGGGGGTATATGGAATCGGAAAGGACAGGGAAGCTTGTGGAAGATGAACAAAGAGGTCGGCACCAAGAGGTGTGTTGTAAGCCAGAGCGTGTTGCATCGACTGTAGCTTGGAAAACGCGATTTCTAGCGTTGAGTATGTTGGTCGCCATGGCTTTGTTGGTCTTTGCCCAGCCGCCAGGTCGGCGATTTCGTCGAGACTGGCAATCGGCGGGGCGCGGAGGTGTTCCGACATGGCAAGTGGATCGTGATTTTCAGAAGGACACGTTTACATTTGTTCGGATCAAGTATGATTCGTCGGGGTATCGTCGCGGGGGTGGTTGGGCGACCGATTTTCGGGATAGCGAATTGAATTTTTCGTTACGGTTGCAGCAGTTGACGACGATCAAGGTGAATCCTGAGCCGATGGTGTTGGAACTGACGGATCCACGTCTATTTGAGAATCCTTTCATCTACATCATTGAGCCGGGTGATTTGATGTTTCACGAGCCGGAGGTGGCGGCCTTGCGCAAGTACTTGCTCAAGGGTGGATTCTTGATGGTGGATGATTTCTGGGGGGATTCTGAGTACGAGAACTTTTATCGGGAGATCAAACGGGTATTTCCTGATCGTGAGCCTGAGGAAGTACCGCTGGAGCACGAGATCTTTCACTGTGTGTATGACTTGAAAGAGAAGCCGCAACTGCCCTCGATTCATTCGGCTTGGGCTGGTCGCGAAAGCGGGGTGACATGGGAGCCTCGCTATGATTCGGATACAAGTGTTCCTCATTACCGTGCTATTTACGATGATGCGGGACGAATCATGGTATTTATTTGTCACAATACGGACTTAGGAGACGGTTGGGAGCGAGAGGGTGAAGACCCTTGGTACTTCGAGGAATTCTCCGTGAAGAAGGCTTATCCATTAGGAATAAACATTGTCACGTACGCGATGTCTCACTAGTCCCAATCACTTCCGTGTGACTTGCACTTCAAACCCAGGGCAGCTATTTCCTTGACCGAAAACGATTATTCACAGAAGTCCCAGAGCGAAATTCCAATGAGTGATGCAGAGTTGTTTGAGCAGATACAAAATGGCAAGCGGCGTTTGGAGGCTGAGTTATCCAAGACGATTGTGGGGCAGAAGGATGTGATCGAGCAGTTGTTGATCTGTTTATTTTCGGGCACGCATTGTTTGATCACAGGGGCACCGGGATTGGCGAAGACGTTGTTGGTTCGCAGCGTTGCGCAGGTGTTTCATTTAGCCTTTAGTCGCATTCAATTCACACCGGACTTGATGCCAGCTGACATAACGGGGACGGAAATTCTGACGGATCACGATGGGAAGCGCGAGTTGCGTTTTGTTCAAGGGCCGATTTTTGCGAACGTTGTTTTGGCCGATGAGATCAATCGAACGCCCCCGAAGACACAGTCTGCATTGCTCGAGGCGATGCAAGAGCGGCAGGTAACCGCTGCGGGGAAGAGGTTTCCCTTACCTTCTCCTTTTTTTGTTCTAGCGACTCAGAATCCGATTGAGATGGAGGGGACTTACCCACTGCCTGAAGCACAGCTTGATCGTTTCATGTTCAATGTCTTGATCGATTATTTGCCTTTTGAGGATGAGCTCAAGGTGGTGTTGGACACCACCAGTGGAACTGCTGAACCGATAGAGCCTTTGTTCACAGGGGAGGATATTTTGGGGTTCCAGCGTTTGGTGAGGAAGATGCCAATTGCGGATGAGGTTGCTCGCTATGCGGTGAAGGTTGTTTCCGCGACGAGGCCCGGTCAACCGAACACACCGGTTTGGGTGGAGGATTCGATCACGTGGGGAGCGGGGTTGAGGGCGGCGCAGATGTTGGTCTTAGGAGCTAAATCTCGCGCGTTGCTACGTGGCAACACTCATGTTCAGTTTGAGGACATTATTGCTCTTGTTCCGCCCGTGCTTCGGCATCGTTTGTTGTTGTCGTACAAAGCAGAAGCTGAGGGGTGGACGGTTGAAAAGTTTATTGGGCGGATGCTCAGTGAGATCCCTGCAAAGTGAATGATTTGCTGATTGGGTTTTGTTTTCCTAGCGAAACAATGGAGTTACTGGATTGAAACCACTGAATGGGAAGCAAGAGGCAGCGGTATCTCGTCCCTCGGATTGGATTGACCTGAAGACGTTGATGTCCGTGCGCAACTTGCAGTGGCGAGCCCGAAAAGTCGTGGATGGATTTCAATCCGGACTGCATCGAAGTCCCAAGCACGGGTTCTCTGTAGAGTTCAGCGAGTATCGTCCTTATTCGGTTGGTGATGATCCAAAGACGATTGATTGGAAGCTTTATGCCCGCACGGATCGGTATTACCAGAAGCGTTTTGAGGACGAGACCAATCGACGTTGTTACTTAGTGATCGACCAGAGTAGGTCGATGGAGTATCACTCGTGCGATCCGTCGAAGTTGGAGTATTCGAGAACATTGGCTGCAACAATTGCTTTGTTTTTGTTGGAGCAGCGTGATGCGGTGGGTGGAGTTAGTTTTTCGGAGTCGGTTCGTGAGTTGATTCCCGCACGTTTTCGAACTGGGCAGTTTCAACGGATTTTGTCGATGCTGGAGCATGCTTGTGATGGTAAGTCGACGGATATCGTTGCACCATTGCGTCAGGTAGCGGAGTTGGTTCGGCATCGCAGTTTGATTGTGATCCTTTCCGATTTGTTGGTTGATCCGAAAGATTTGGAGGTACCTTTGGGGTTTCTTCGCGCTCGGCGGCATGAAGTGGTGATCCTTCGAGTACTGGATCCACAGGAGCGCGACTTTCGTCCGGAGAAACCGGTGTTAGTCAGAGAGATTGAAACTCAAGCGGAACGATTTGTTTCTCCGGATGAGGTGCGGGCGACTTATCGAGTGAGGTTCGAATCGCATCGGCAGGAATTGCAGAAGATTCTCGCACCGTTGGGGATCCCCATGTTGGAGTTTCTTTCAACGGATCCAATGGAACGTGTCTTGGGTGATTTCCTCGTGCAGAGGGAACATCCACGAGGGGGGAGGTAGTACTTGATGAGTTTTCTCGCACCGCTCTACGCGCTAGCTGCTTTGGCGATTGTTGCTCCGATCCTTTTTCACCTTGTGCGAAAACGCCCCAAGGATGTGACTGAGTATAGTTCGGTTATTTTTTTGGATTCAGTCCCGCCGAAGTTCAGTAATCGCAATCGTTTGGAGCATCTTGGGTTATTGCTATTACGCGTTGGGGCGTTTGGATTGTTGGCGTTTGCGTTTGCGCGACCTTACCTGAGGCTGGCTACAGATACGAATAGTGAGATGCAGGTACTCAGTGAGCGTGTGTTATTGATCGACACCAGTGCGAGCATGCGGCGAGCCGGGATTTGGGAGCAAGTTGTCGAGAAGGCGATGCGAGTCATTGATGAGGCTAAAGAGGATGATCTTGTTGGGGTGTATTCGATGCAAGAGGATCTGGAGCCAGTGTTGAGCCTAGAAGCGGCAAAAGACTTGCCGGTTTCGCAGAGGCGAACAGCGGCAATCAGCGCCGTGCAGAGCTTGTCGCCGACTTGGGGACGTTCGAATGTTGGGGTTGTGCTCAGTCAAGCGGCGGAATTATTCGGGCAAAACGAAGTACTTGGGGGAACGGCAGAGGATGTTTCAGGGGGTACCCAAAGTGAAGGGCGTGTATTGCGAACGTTGTATTTGGTATCGGATTTCCCCCGAGATGGAACATTGGAGAGTTTTCGGGCTGGAGTTTGGCCGGAGGATGTACATCTTGTTCCATTGGTTTGTGAGGCCGCTCAGTCGGGAAATGCATCGGCAATTATTCTACCGGTCGATGGTTCATCTGTTGATGAGAGCGAGCAAGTTGCTCAAGTGGACGGTGAGGTAAGGGTTATGCTTTCGAACAGTGCGCTTTCGAGCATTGATCGTCTGCAATTGCAGTGGCTCAGTGGAGCGGGGGTACCAATTCCCGAAACGAAGCGTGAGTACTTTGTTCCGCCGGGGCGACAGCAGGTGGTGCGATTCCCTTTACCAAC
Source organism: Pirellula sp. (assembly GCA_044344575.1). Lineage (GTDB taxonomy): Bacteria > Planctomycetota > Planctomycetia > Pirellulales > Pirellulaceae > JBKCUI01. The sequence goes on from JBIJCS010000067.1 coordinate 12,945, forward strand.
GGATCGTGGAGAGGGTGTGGTAGGCGCGGTAGATTCTCGCGGCGATGGAAATTCGCCGGTTGGTTCATCGGTTGATTCATCGGTGGCTTGGGTGCTCGAACTCAGCGGAGATGATCAGGCGTTTGATAATCGACGTTATCATTGTGTGGAACGATCGCGGAGAATATCTGTCGGTATGATCGACCAGGCATCGGATGTACCGGAAAATTCCCTGTGGTATTTTGCGAAGCGTGTGCCATTGTCGAGAAGTTTTGAGGCGGTCGAGTGGACGCTTCATGAGCCAACTTCTGTTTTCGATGAACGGGTTGTGAGAGATTCGAGTTGGTGGGTTGCTTCGCATGTGTTGACCTTCGACCAAGCGAAAGTATTTACCAAATATTTGGCCGATGGCGGGCACTTATTCTGGGTATGGGACAAGCCGATAGATGTGGCAGGTGATCCGAGCGATATGCATCAGAACAAACTTGAAATTTTA
>JBIJCS010000266.1:0-6715 GCA_044344575.1 Pirellula sp.
GAAGGGGAAAGTGGGCAAGGGTGAAATAGAAGTGCACGACTTTGTTCATTGCAGAATGTTTAAGAACATCCCTCATTCGGATGTAGATATGTTGTTGCCCGGTTCGATTCGTATCTCATGGCTGGACCAAGGCAAGATTGGGATTCCGACCTTGTGGGGGTTTTCCGTGATGGTAACCCGATTGGTGCGCAATGTTTGGCTAGTGGCGATTCTCACGGCATTAAAGATTTTCAGCGCGGCGTGGATCTATATTGCGGTGGCAGTAGCAGCGATGTTTTACGGCGTTAAGTTGTTTTTTTCTTATCGGCATGCAAGAAATCGTCATCTGCTACAAGTAACGCAGAGCCTTTATGGACAGACGCTCGCGAACAACAAAGGGGTATTGCTGCGGCTAAGGGATGAAGCGGAGCAACAGAATTTAACCGAGTCGATGTTGGTATTATTCGTATTGATGGATCGAAAAAGTCGGGGATCCCCCTTGCTGGAACTCGACCAATTTGGAGTTTTGGATCGAGAATGCGAAGCCTTGTTGGAACGGTTAGGGCTTGGGAAAATCGACTTCGATATTTCGTCGACGTTGCGATTTTTGAGTGAGGAGAGGTTTTTGAACTTGGATGCCGGAAAGTGGGAAATTGTCGCGAACTGAGGAATTCAGTGATTTGCCAGGAAAACTCTATGATCGAAAGCACTCGTCGAAATTCAGTTTTTTGGTAATCTTGTCGGAAGTTACTGACATTCCTTCCTTTTTGAAATTCATAGAAGCCCTTCTATGTTCGAGAATTTTTCCCTTGCTCCTCCCGATCCGATCCTCGGTCTGAATGCTGTTTTCGAAAAGGACCCGAGGCCAAACAAATTGAATTTGACTGTTGGGGTCTTCAAGGACGATGCGGGTCGGACGCCGATTCTCGAGAGTGTCCGCCAAGCAGAGGCGAAGATTTTTGAGACGCAAAAGACGAAGGGTTATTTGCCGATCGAGGGTGGCAAAGATTTCATCGACCAAGTGAATCGGTTGATTTTAGGTCCTGAGTTCGATTTGGGTCGCGTTGCCACAGCGCATACGCCAGGTGGAACGGGAGCTTTGCGTGCCGCAGCAGATACGCTTGCGAAGGTCATGCCTGGGCGACGTTTCTGGGTCAGCAATCCGACATGGGCGAATCACGCTGCGGTATTTCAATCGGCAGGGTTTCCCGTTTTAAATTACACCTATTTGGACGGTGCGAAGACAGGATTGGATTTCGATGGAATGATTCGACAACTCGAGAATGAGGGTCAACCAGGAGATGCCGTTTGCCTTCACGCTTGTTGCCATAATCCCACTGGTATCGATCCAACCCTAGCGCAGTGGGAAAATCTCTCAGAATTATTAGCGAAGAAACGCATGTTGCCGTTTTTAGATTTTGCGTATCAAGGCTTCGGCGACGGCCTTGAGGAGGATGCACGTCCATTGCAGATCTTGCTTAAAGATCATCCAGAGTTGGTGATATGTGGATCTTTCTCGAAGAACTTCGGATTGTACTCGGAGCGAGTCGGGGCTTTATTAATGGTTTCGGCAACACCGAAGATTACCGAGTCGGTGTTGAGCCAAATGCGAGTCGCGATTCGTTGCAACTACAGCAATCCGCCGCGACATGGGGAAGCCATTGTGGCGACGATCTTGAGTGACACAACGTTGTCAAAATTATGGCGAAACGAAGTGGATTCCATGCGTCATCGTATCTCTCAGATGCGCAGTGGGTTTATTGATGGAATGAAGCAAAGAGGCAAAGACTTTTCGTTCTTAGCTTCGCAAAAAGGCATGTTCTCCTATACAGGTCTCAACGCGATGCAAGCGGATTGGTTGAAGCAAGAGAAAGGGATCTACATCGTTGGAACAGGACGAATCAACGTAGCGGGATTGACATCCAGTACCTTAGATCACGTTTGCGATGCCATCGCTTTGGCTTAAAGGGTGCGTCGAAAGAAACGGGCTAGCGTTGCACAACTCGGGCTAGCGTTGCACAACACGGTGCCTTAACCATGCACCGACGATGAGCAGAAAGCCATTGCCGATCCATAGGGTGATGGCAGGCCAGGAACCATCTTTAGCGCGGTCGAGAGCAAGCCCAAAGAGAGGGTAGTACATGAGTAGGATTGGCAAGAAGCAAACGCCGAAGGTCCATGCGTAGTCCGCAGATTTCATCAGGATTGCCATGGGGACCCCAATCCAAACGAAGAAAAAGCAACTGAAGCCAAGAGCCCATCGACGGTAGGGTTCGAGTCCTAGTCGGATTAGGCGGCTTTTGCTCTCGTCGATTTGCGCGGTTAGAGCTTGTAGTTTTGCGTCGGCGAGTTGGTTGTAGCGACCGGTTCCAAGCCCAACGGCGACTTGGATTGCCATCGCCTCTCGGTGTCGATCATTCGTTTTATTTTGTTTTTCAATCTCATCTGGAATTTCACTGATTGCAAGCTGGGAAGGGCGCAACGACTCGCTTCCTTTCCGGGACGCTTGCGTCAGCGGCATACTGATGCGTTCGGAGCCGGGTAATTGGAATCGGGTAGAAGCATCGTTATTGATTTCACCTTCGGAGTTGATCAGTTCAAGGATGAGACGATCGGCTTCTGGATCGATAGCGATCTGTGCTTTTTCTGCGAAGATGGTCAGCGGTTTTCCGGTCGATTCATTGAATAAGAAAATTGTTGGTCGCATCAACCAACGCCCTTCGACCGCTTGGACGTGAATCGTGAATCCTTTGTCAGTCTCATACGATTTTCGGGTTCGCAGTCGGTTGTAGAGAATTTCTTCTACGGACCGAAGGATTACTTTTTCCATACCGGGTTGCCCCCAGGAAACGGCGAGGTCATTGATCCATACGGAGGGGATGCTCACTAGAACTCCAAGGATCATCGTCGGCCGAATCACTCGCAGAGGAGAGACCCCCGCGCTTTTTAATGCGACGATTTCATTGTCGGAGGAGACCCGCCCGAAGACGCTGCAGACAGAAAAGAGTAGTGTCGCAGGCAGAGAGAACTGCATCGCGATCAAACAGATGAAAGGGAGGATTTTAATCAGAGCTAACCAACCGAGTCCTTCGACGATCAACTGTTGGCCGACGAGACCGACGGAGATAAGCAGCGTCATGGCCGTGGCAGTCATGGCGAAGAGTTTCAGCACATCCCATAGGATGAGTCGGTTGATCAGCGTCGGGAACATGGGCAAGAGTGTACAGCAAATCGGCAGGCCGATTCGACATCAACCTGCAACGTGGTGGCATTGTTAGGTCGAAAAACCTTGAGAAAACCGTCAGCTTGAATGCTAGCTATTGCCGATTTTTAGTAGATCGGAGCTATCGCCAAAGCGATCGGCACGGATTCCGACTTGGTGGAGCATCCAGAGGTACAAATTGCACAGAGGTGTGTTCTGGGGGTAACGCCAATGCCCATTTTTGTTGAGTTGGCCACCGGCTTTTCCAAGCATGAGGATGGGGAGGTCATCGTGGTTATGGCGATCACCGTCGGAGATACCGCTACCGTAAACGATCATGGAGCGATCTAGGAGGGATTCGCCACCTTCATCGACCGCTTGGAGTTGGTCGGCGAGGTAGGCAAGTTGTTGCAGGTGGAAGAGGTTAATTTTTTGTAGTTTGGTTTGTTTCTCTTCGTTCTTTCCGTGATGGGACAGATCGTGGTGGCTTTCCGGAGCACCGATTTCTGGGTAACCGCGATTGCTACCTTCGTTTGCCATCATGAAGGTCAGGACGCGAGTTGCATCGGTTCGGATGGCGAGCGCGATCATGTCCATCATTAAGCGGCAGTGTTCTTCCCATACACGAGGTACGCCAGCGGGGCGTGAGTAGTTTGGGAGTCCATTCTCTCCGAGTTCTAGTTTATCGGCGCGTTGTAAACGGTTTTCGATATCGCGAACCGCATAAAGGTATTCATCGAGTTTTCTGCCATCGGCTGAACCGAGTTTGATTTTTAGCGACTTTGCGTCTTCAAGGGCGTAATCGAGGATGCTCTTACGACGAGCGTTTCGAAGGGCCGCAGGAGTACCGTCCGAAACTTTTTCGGGAGTACCGAAGAGACGTTCGAAAACCGCAGAGGGATCCATCTCTTTGGCCAAGGGGCTTGATTCATTTCGCCAAGCGAGGTTGCTCGAATAAGCGCAGGAGTAACCGCTGTCACAGTTACCGGATTGTGCGGAGCCCTCGAGGCCGAGTTCTAGGGAGGCGAAGCGGGATGCATGGCCGATCCCCTGCGCTGCGACTTGGTCGACGGAGATACCGTTTTTGATGTCGGCACCATCGGTTTTTTTCGGGTGAGCACCTGTAAGAAATGCAGCACCGCTGCGGGCGTGGTCTCCAGCCCCGTCACCGTGGTCACGAGCTCCATCGAGGGTCAAGCCGGTAAAAATATTCAGTGACTTCTGGTGTTTTGCCAAAGGTTCGAGAGTGCGCGGAAGCGATATATTGGCTCCCTCAGCGGTGGGAGTCCAATCGGCCATATGGATGCCGTTGGGAACCATAAGGAACAGCATTCGGATAGGTTTGTTCTCGGCAGCTTTTGCTGCGCGAGAGATGGGACTCATGGCATCGAGCCAGGGAAGAGCGATAGAAGTGCCGACACCTCTGAGGAGTGTGCGTCGATCGATTGGTTTCATGGTGTTGTCTCTTCTCGGGTACCTTTGCGTTGGAAAGGATCGCTACTGAGGATTGCTAGGAGGAGTTCCTTGAAGCGGTAATCGTTTTTGGAAGTATCCGCAAGGATTTTATCGATCGCGCAGCGGTCATAGTATTCTATTCCGCGTCCGATGGCGTAGGTCATCAGTTTTTCGGTGAGCGTACGGACAAATTGCTCTGACTTTTTCTCGCGGATCAATCGGATCAAGTCACCGGGATTTTTAATTTGTTCTCCGGTTGGGAGCTCTCCGCTTGCGTCGATGGGGTTTCCTCGTTCAGTGGTACGCCAACGGCCGATAGCATCGTAATTCTCCAGTGCTAATCCAAGGGGATCCATTTGCTTGTGGCATGAAGCACATGCGGCGTTCGCGCGATGCTGTTCGAGTTGTTCTCGAAGAGTGCCGGTGAGTTCACCTTTTTCAAGCTCGGGGACACCGGGGGGTGCTGGGGGAGGAGGAGTACCGAGAATATTGTCTAGAATCCATTTTCCGCGTTTCACTGGGCTGGTACGCGTTGGGTTGCTGGTGACGGCGAGGACCGAGGCGTGGGTAAGCAATCCAAGTCGCTTCTGGCCCTTGAGAGAAACCATTTGAAATTTATCGCCGGATACTCCGGGTATACCGTAGAACCGCGCGAGCGATTCATTCATGAACGAGAAGTCGGCATCGAGCAAGCGAAGGATACTCAAATTTTCGCGCAGGATGTATAAGAATAGGTAGTAGGATTCGGTTCGGGATAGATCGCGTATGGAATCGCTCCAATCAGGGAAGAGCCCCTCATTCGGAACGAATTGGTCGAGTTTGCGCAAGGTTAACCATTGGCCAGCGAAGTTGCGTACAAAGTCACGCGCTCGTTCATCGTGAAGCATGCGGTCGAGTTGTGCAGCGAGAACGCCGGGTTGTCGCAATTGATTTTTGGATGCTAGTGTTAGCAATTCGCGATCAGGGGTCGAGCTCCACAGGAAGTAGCTCATACGGGTAGCAAGTTCGAATTCGTTAAGGAGTGGATATTCCCCTGCGATTCGATGGCTAGGCTCTTCGATTTTGAAAAGGAAGTGAGGGGATACAAGAATTGCCGCGACGGCAGTTTGTAGTCCTGCTTCGTAGGTTTCACCGGCATTGACATTCTGCTCAACGATCTTCGCCAAGCGATCAAGTTCGTCGTCAGTGGCGGGACGTCGGTAGGCACGGCTTGCAACACGTCGTAACACATCCTTGGCAGCTTCCGTGACGGAACGGGACGCGGAAGGAACCGAGTCGCGAATTAATTCGCGATGAATTTCGGGAAGTGCTGCATCCGGAATTCTCTCAGCGGGTTTTTGCCCTGTGATTCGCAGATCGTAGATGTAGAGATTCGTATCTTGGGCTGGCTGACCATCTTTGGCAGGGATGTAGTGATCATTGACAAAAGCGATTTCGAAGATGCGTTTACCGGTTCGCAGTCGCAGTGGGACGGTGAAAGAGACTGGATTGTTTGCATTGGGTGTTTCGACAGTGACTTCTTCGACTTTCTTGCCATCGATGGAAACCACTACTTTGGGAAATCGTCCTTCTGCCGCAGAGCCAGCCATCCCCAGTTCAAGAGTGTATCGACCGGTCCAAGGTGCCTGTTCCTCAAAGGTTACTTTGCCGTTGGAGAAAAATACGAATCGAGAACCTTCATAGTTGCCACCGCTATCGGCAGTGAGTTGGGAGAGTTTTCTCGGGGAATCGAACATTGGACCAGAGGTTGGAGCGACGATAACTTTTTGGCTTATTTCCTCCGCAGCGCGGACATACTTGTCCATCAACAGTGGAGGAAGGGTTAGCACGTCACCGATGTTATCGAAACCATAGCCAACGTCATCCCCCGGAAATCCGGAGGCGGGTTCGTAGTCGATGCGGAAGAGATCTCGGATCGAGTTGCGGTATTCGATCCTATTGATTCGTCGCAGGGTCACAGCACCGGGGTTTGGCGTTTTACCGCAATCGATATCGTTGAGTGTGGAGCGAATCCACGCAGTAACGAGAGTCGATTCTTCCTTGGTTGGTTGCGGAGCATCGGCTGGGGGCATATCTCCG
>JBIJCS010000267.1:0-6712 GCA_044344575.1 Pirellula sp.
CTGTCGGCGCACAATTCACACACAGTACTTGCCCCTCAAGCATCGGACCACCGCACGAAGGACATATCGAACCAGCAGACTCCGACGCTAACCCCGCTTGCAACCTCTGATACTCTGATACAAACGACGCAGCACCATTTAACTGTGCCGCCGTATAACGCCAGTAAGCAATCAAACCACGATCGTCGATAAACTCAATGACCCCAAGCCCCGCACGATCCAACTTCCGCAACTCTCGAGTCGACGTTCGCTCCCAACGATCCCAAGCCGAACGCGCCCTGTCCCAAGCCAACAAATAACGTTCCGTAAGCACCACCAACGTTGACTCATAACGTAACTGATGACTCAAGTTCGGTTCGAACCAAGCCACTACCGAGGCCCCACCCGCCTGCTCCTTCTCCCCGACCGCCTCCCAAAACGAAGCCGCCTCTATCCCAACAGACCGAAGCGCATGATCAAAACTCGCAGAGCTCAAGATTGTCCAGCCGCCTTGTCGTTGCCGCTCGCTCCAGACACCCCAGCAGCCTCCCGAGCACGACGAGCCTCAATGAACGATCGAACACATAAAACGACAAACGTTGAACACAAAAAAATCATCGTCCAAACACTCGCCAACGGAAGCGTCTTTACATCCTCACCCTGTGCGAGCTTGACCAATTGCGGAACCCCTCGCCCCATGGCCGCCAAAGCCCCCAATAATCCCAACGTTACCGCACCATGCATGAAGTGCTTCCGCTGCCCAGGCAACCACTCCGATAATGCACCCAATACAAGCAACGGAAGCCCCACAAACATGGGGATAAAAATACTCACACTCGCAACCTCCCCCTGCAGGAAAAGCACCAAAAGGGAGATTCCACACAAAAGTGCTCCAAAGAGCATCGTCGTTTTTGCCATGTTTTTTCCTGGTTTGAGCAAGCAATCGGCGCCTTGAAAAGTTGACGTTTCTCTGGCGGACCCGTAAATTTTTAACATCTCACCCGCAGTTGGTATAGCTTCGTTCACCCTCGCCCGAAGCCCACCACGCGATTATTGTGTGATTATTGTCCGACTACCGTGCGATTATCCGGACTTTTCAGCCCTGCGAATACGCCCCAAGCCCAGTCTCCTCCAACACCCCACACTCCCCCGATCATGGCAAACTTCGGATTCCTAGTTCCAACCGGCGGCGGAGAAGACCTCCCGCTGAAAAAGAACCGTATTTTGATTGGCCGACGCGAAACCTGCGATATCATCCTTCGCTTTCCAAACGTCTCCGGCCAACACTGCAGACTAACCCTCGAACAAGGGTACTGGTTCATCAAAGACCTCGACAGCCGCAACGGAACGAAAGTAAACGGCTACCGGGTCACACGCAAACGATGCGACCCTGGCGTCATCATCTCCATCGCCAAACATCAGTACGAAATTCGATACAATCCCGAAGAACTCGGTGCCAGCGGCCCCCCTCCAGGAGACGATGACCAAATCGAAATCGCTCTCCGTTCCTCACTGATGGAAAGAGCAGGCCTAGATAAAACGAAAAAAGATGAAGACGACGGACAAGCTTCCAACTAAGCTCTTAGCCAACGAAGCTTCCGAAAGTGTGACCGCAACCCTGCGTCACACCCAAAGTCGATTCGCATAACCAGAGCACGAGCTGGTTGCTGCCCCCCCGGCAGCAGCCAGCTCTGTTTTTTTCACCCACGCAATGAGCGTGGGGCTCTTCAAGTTGCTTCGATTCCCCAAAAACGACGCCCAAAAACGCTGCCCCGGGAAACTCACAAGTCTCTACCCTCTGAGCATCGCCATACGCTATATTGCCCCTCTACGACAAGGGCACCGTTCATCGAGCCCCTACTTCCACTACCTAATTCCCCCCCAAATCCTGAGTTTCCTATGGTTAAAACAGCCAGCACCATGCTGCCCCTCGGCACCACCGCACCCAATTTCAGCCTCCCAAATATCGACGGATCCACCGTCTCCCTCAGCGATGTCAGTGGCGGCAAAGCTCTCGTGGTGATGTTCATCTGCAACCACTGCCCCTTCGTAAAACTCATCGCCCAAGAACTCGCGAAACTTCACAAAGACTACCAAAACAAAGGTGTTCATTTCGTCGGTATCAGCTCCAACGATATCTCAACCCACCCAGAAGATTCCCCCGAACTGATGAAACAAGAAGCCGCCGCACAAGGCTACGCATTCCCCTACCTTTACGACGAATCCCAATCAGTCGCAAAAGCCTACCGCGCAGCGTGCACCCCAGACATCTTCGTCTTTGACTCCCAAAATAAACTCGCTTATCGCGGGCAAATAGACGACGCACGTCCAAGAAACGGGAAACCTGTCAACGGTGCTGACCTACGCGCCGCTCTCGATGCTATCCTCTCAGGAACGCCAATCCCTGAACCGCAACGTCCTAGCATCGGTTGCAACATCAAATGGGTCGCCGGAAATGAACCAGACTACTTCAACCCAACCGGTGTCCAATAACTACACCTATCGACTATGGCCGCAGATCCATTGACTCAACCGTTGCGCAACACCCTTCTCCATGGATTGCGCGTCGGCCTCGGATTTGATTCCCACCGAATCGAACCCGGTGGCACCATGCACCTCGGAGGATTGAAAATCGATTGCAACGCACACTTCGTCGGCCATTCCGACGCCGATGTCCTGTTGCACGCAATCACCGACGCCCTCCTCAGCGCCGCTAGCCTCCCTGATATCGGCCAGCTTTTCCCAAATAACGCTGCGGAAAATCGCGGCCGTGACTCCGCAGAAATGCTAGACCTGGCAATGCAAAAAGTTCGCCAAGCTGGATGGGAGATAGTAAACCTTGACTGCGTTGTACAATTAGAACTCCCTAAGCTCTCCCCGATAAAGGCAGATATGATTAAGCGAATTGCTTCGATCCTGCGAACCGATATCTCTCGTGTTTCCCTAAAAGGAAAAACCGGAGAAGGTACCGGAGCCATTGGACGAGGCGAACTCGCAACCGCAAACTGCGTCGCTCTGCTCGTCCAATCACCTTCCGAATAAATTCCTGCCTACTCTCGACCCCGCAGCACTCGCAAATACTCATACCAAGAATTAGGATCCTATGGACGCCCCACAGGACCAGAATCCCAATAGGGAAACCAGCGATGACGAACGAAAACGCTGGATGGAACACTATCGCCCCATCCTCCTCGAAATCGCCAAGAAAAAACTAGACCCAAGTCTCGGGAGCAAACTCGATGCATCCGACGTCATCCAAGAAACCTTTATCGTCGCCACCTCCAAAATAAACCAAGCTCCAGAGACGAAGCGTGAATTCCTCGGCTTTCTACGCTTGCTCCTGGCGAACACAATCCAAGACTTCAAACGCCGCTTCATCCTGTCGAAAAAACGCGACATCACACGAGAATCTACCCGGGACGAGCTCTCCTCCGATGAACTCAAACTACTCGTCTCCCCAAACGAAGAACCCCTCGACGATCTCATCACCGACGAACTACTGATCCGATCCCGAACGGCCATCGAAGCACTACCGCCCGAAATCCAAACCATCCTCCGATGGAAATACGAAGAAGAACTCACCTTCCGTGAAATCGGAACACGCCTAAGCCGCTCCGAAGACGACGTCCGAATGTTCATCAAGCGTATTATCCTACGCATCCGCCGCGATGTCGAAGACAGCGAATAACCAACTCCATTGCCTAGCAATAAATCAGGCACAAAAATGCCTGCCCGAAAAACCTAACCAATGAAATAGCGACAAAGAACCAATATCTATTTCTTTTCAATCCACGAAATCTCGCAAATTCTATTCAGCGAATCTGCCCCCTATCTTCTGCCCCCTATCTTCTTCCCCCCCCAGCTTCGTGCTGCTACGCAAAGCGTTCCTGCAGTGACAACACTCCCATCTGCTTTGTCTTCATCGCTTGCATAGCCTCCACCGCGACCTTGCCGGCGGATAAAGTCGTGATGCACGGCACACCAAACTGAACAGCCGCCGCACGGATCCTACCCTCATCCGTTCGAGCCCCCTTACCGTTCGGTGTATTGATTATCAAACTCACTTCGTCATTCTTCAAGTAATCGATCAGGTTCGGATGACCTTCAGCCAGCTTCTTGATCCGTGTAACCGGAATCCCTGCCTTCTCTATCTCCATCGCCGTCCCTGTAGTGGCAAGCAACGCATAGCCCATCTCATGCAACTGCTTCGCCAAACAATCAACACCCTGACGTTGACGCATCGCGATGCTCAAAAAGACATTTCCTCGCTCAGGTAGTAACGTCCCCGCCGCAATCTGACTCTTATTAAACGCCACCGCAAAGTCATCGCTGATCCCCATGACCTCCCCGGTCGATCGCATTTCTGGACCAAGCACAATGTCGACACCAGCAAACTTGCGAAATGGAAAAACCGCCTCTTTGACACTGATGCTACGTGGAGCTGGTTCACTGACGACCCCAAGCTCCTTGAGCTTTTTGCCAACCATCACCTTCGCCGCAATGTTGGCTACCGGTACCCCTGTCGCCTTCGCCACAAATGGAACCGTACGACTTGCCCGAGGATTGACTTCTAACACATACACGTGCTGCCGACCATCCTCTTCCTTCTTGATCGCAAACTGTACGTTCATCAAACCTACCACTCGCAGTCGTTTCGCCATCGAACAAGTCGCCCTGCGGACCTCGTCCAAAACCTCGCTGCTAAGAGTGTACGGCGGAATCACACAAGCCGAATCGCCGGAATGCACTCCAGCCTCCTCAATGTGCTCCATCACCCCCATGATCACGACGTCATCACCATCCGAAACAGCGTCGACATCCACTTCAATCGCATCTTCCAAAAATCGATCGATCAACACCGGTTGCCCCTGTGCTACCACAAAAGCCTCAACCACAAACCGCTCAAACTGAGCATGGTCGTAGCAGATCTCCATCGCTCTACCACCCAACACAAAACTCGGTCGCACCAAACACGGAAATCCAATCTTCTGCACTTCCGCACGCGCTTGTGTCATGTTGCGAGCGATCCCGTTCGCGGGCTGCTTGAGCTTCAATTCCTCGATCAACTTCTGGAACTTCTCGCGGTCCTCCGCATCCTCAATCGTCTCAACACTCGTTCCCACAATCGGAACTCCAGCATCCCCCAGAGCCCTCGCAAGATTCAACGGCGTCTGCCCCCCGAACTGAACAATCACCCCGTCGGGTGCCATGCGATCATAAATGTTTAGCACGTCTTCCGTTGTCAGTGGCTCGAAGAACAACAAATCGCTCGTGTCATAGTCCGTACTGACCGTCTCTGGATTACTGTTGACCATGATCGATTCAATTCCGATCTCCCGCAACGCATAGCTTGCATGGCAACAACAGTAATCGAACTCAATCCCCTGTCCAATTCGATTCGGTCCACCACCGAGTATCATCACCCGCTGCTTGCCCGGCTTCTTCGCTGGCGTCTCGTCCTCCGTCTCGTACGTGCTGTAATAATAAGGCGTATAAGCCTCGAATTCCGCCGCACAAGTATCCACAGACTTGAAGGTCGCTTGGATTCCCCTCGACTTACGCCATGCACGCACTTCGCTATCGTCGCTCGCTAACATGGTCGCAAGCTGCCGATCGGAAAACCCTAACTGCTTCGCTCGCCGCATCTGAGCAACTGAAATCTTCTCTAATTCGCCAATCCCTCGAAGCTTCCCTTCCTCCTCGACGATCTCCTGCAACTGATCCAAGAACCACGGATCAATCCCTGTGATCGCGTAAATCTCTTCGGTACTCATCCCCATCAACATCGCATACCGAAGATACCAAACGCGATCCGGGTTCGGACGCGATAACTTGCTTCGAATCTCCTCGGAATCCGGTCGACGATCGGTGTACCACAAATCCTTCGTGTCAGAACCAAAACCAAACGCCCCGACTTCCAATCCACGCAAAGCCTTCTGAAACGATTCTTTGAACGTCCGTCCAATCGCCATCGTCTCGCCCACACTCTTCATCTGTGTGGTCAACGTCGAATCCGCTTCCGGAAACTTCTCAAAAGCAAACCTCGGTATCTTGGTCACGACATAATCGATGGTCGGCTCAAAACAAGCCTGCGTCTTGCGAGTAATATCGTTCTGCAGCTCCCACAACCGGAACCCAACCGCCAACTTGGCGGCAATCTTCGCAATCGGAAATCCTGTCGCCTTACTCGCCAACGCACTCGACCGACTGACCCGTGGATTCATCTCGATGACGATCATTCGACCCGTCTTCGGATGGATCGCAAACTGTATGTTCGATCCGCCCGTCTCCACCCCAATCTCGCGAATAATCGCCAAACTTGCATCCCGCATCCGCTGATACTCTTTGTCCGTCAGCGTCTGCGCCGGTGCCACCGTAATCGAGTCACCCGTGTGAACTCCCATCGGGTCAAAGTTCTCAATGGAACAAATGATCACGACGTTGTCATCCACGTCGCGCATCACCTCCATCTCGTACTCCTTCCACCCAATAATCGACTCCTCGATCAAAACCTCCGTAATCGGCGAAAGAGTCAAGCCATTCTGAACCAGCGAATCGAACTCATCGCGGTTATAAGCGATCGCAGAACCGCTTCCTCCCATCGTAAAACTCGGCCGAACCACACAAGGTAACCCTACGTCCGCCAAAACCTTGCGAGCCTCCTCTATCGTGTGAACAACCTCGCCACGACATACCTCCATGCCGATCTTTTCCATCGCAATCTTAAAAGCAT
>JBIJCS010000268.1:0-6694 GCA_044344575.1 Pirellula sp.
CGCCCAACCTAAGCCGCATCGCCCAACCCAAAAATTACCGCTTGCAAGTCAAACAAGCGAGTGACAATAAGACGATTCGCTCCATAGCGTAGGCGACACGAAAGTCCAATGCAACAAGTGCCCAATGCAACCAGCCCAAAACGACCGCAGTGGATAAAACCTTTGGAAAACTCTACCGGAAACTTGGAATACAACGCAGTGCCATCTCTACAATCCGTCCTAACCGCCCACTCTGCTCGCTTCGCCGACGAACTTCGTAATCCAACTGATCCGTAATACGCTCCAACAAAGGCTCCAAGTCCGCGTCCCGATCCTCAAGAACAATCGCGTCTCCACTACGGACCTCCACCACGACACGACATGCCTTGTCGACACCTCCTAAAAACGGACCATTGATGTCGATCACATGCACATTCGCTCGCTCCACGCGATCACCGAGAACCTCAAGACTCTCCCTCAAACGCTTGCGAGTCCTGTGAAATACCTTCGGTGGAATCTCTACCCCAGAACACTGGATCAATGTCTGCATCACACAACGCTCCTACATTTCGAATTTCAATGAAACGCCCCAAGAATCAACCTTTCCGCCTCGCCCGCTTCTGCTTCTCGGTTCTTCGAATCACCGTCGCCTCCAAACGATCCATCAGCCGATGAATCAACACACCCAACTGCGAATCTCGATCCTCTAACACCAACGGCTTGCGACGCCGACAACGAACCACCAACTTCGCTTGCTTGTCCACCCCTCCCCGCGCCGGTCCATTGACGTCTTCAATGTTCAAATGCGCTTCGAGCACCGCATGCCGAACCTTCGCCAACGCTTGATACAACCTCCCCTCAATAAACTCACGCATCGAACGCGATACCGAAACATCATCGACCCGCACTTGCAAAGGAACCATCGTTCTCTTCCTCCAAAATCGCATTGCCAATTCAGCCCGCTCGGAGAACACCCGGACTCGAACCAACGAACCCGCAACTCGGTGCTCCCGACGCATGAACTATACGGACCACAAAACGTTTGACAAATACAATTAATCGATATATATCGTTAGATTTAAACAAACAATAAACCGGGGGAGAAATCGATGGACTGGCTCAACTACCACCACCTGTATTACTTCTGGGTCGTCGCTCGAACCGGCGGAATGCACGCTGCCGCCAAAGAACTACACCTCTCACCTGCTACCTTAAGCGTGCAAATTCGCGAACTCGAAAAATCTGCCGGAACCTCTCTGCTGAGACGAGAAGGCCGCTCTGTCGTCCTGACAGATACCGGACGAGCGGTCCAAGAATACGCAGATGAAATCTTCAATACGGGCAGAGAACTGATGGAATTGCTCCGAGGACACCCCTCAGGCACTCTCCCTCTCGTGAGAATCGGAATCAAAGACGTTGTCCCAAAACTCGCTGCCTACAAGTTCCTTCAACCCGCACTAGAACTCGATCCACCCGTGCGCATCACTTGCCGCGAAGGAGACATCGAATTACTTGTCGCAGAATTAAGTATCCATCGACTCGATCTCATCCTCTCCGACACCCCCATCGCACCCTCGATGCGATTCCGAGGCTACTCGCACCTATTGGGTGATTCAAATGTTGTCTGGATGGGTGCCACATCGCTGATCAAGAAACTTCAACTATCCAAAACACTCGACTGGTCCACTGTCCCGCTGCTCTTACCCATGACGAACACCGTGCTCAGACGCTCAATCGAACTTTGGTTTGAAAAGAAAAAATGCAAACCCTTCCTTCGCGGAGAATTCGACGATAGTGCAATGATGAAAATCGTAGCCCAATCAGCCGTCGGAATTGTTCCCGTCCCCGAGCTGATCGCCGACTACGTCACTGAAACCTACGGCTTAAAGATACTCGCCCCCATCGATGGGATCGTTGAACGCTTCTATGCCTTAACCGTTCAGCGCAAGTCACAACACCCAGCCGTCGCCGCAATCATCGAACCAAAGAAATAATCTCCATCGCCAACGCTCGGTCAGCACTGACAACCATCGGTTCGCAATCCATCGGACCGATCGGGTCACCTGTTCGCAAACTCAAAAAACATCCCCCCGCTTCCGTAAGAATCGCATGCGGAGCTGCGATATCCCAAGGTGCTTGCTTGACACTCTCCGAATTGTTGTCGTGCACAACCGCCGATAGTGCCGTTGATCCGTCCAGCAATCGCATCGCAACTCCCGAGTGCGGAGGGAACGAAGTTACCAATTTCGCCCCCTCTCGCGTCCGCAACTTGTTTCGCAAATAAGCAAACATCCCCGTCTCATAACGCGCGTTGCCGTATTGGTTCATGTCGATCCAAACATCTTGCAACTTGCGAGGCTGTGGCAACTCCAAACGCCGTCCGTCTTTGTACGCACCCATCCCGGCATGAGAATAAAAACACTCACCCGTCAACGGAAATAATACAACCCCCACCAACGGTTGATCCCCACGATGCAAAGCAACCAATACCGACGGAAAAGGATCCCCCACTCGAAACAAAAACGCACTGGTCCCATCCAACGGATCGACATACCAACAATCACCCACCCCATCCAACATCGTCGCTTCCGATTCCTCCGATACAATGCTCGCGCGCATCGAACTTCCTCTCAACACCTCCAAGACGGCAACCTCCGCCCGCTTGTCCACCTCGGACACCAAATCCCCAACCCCCTTCTCAATGATACCCGTCGGCCGACCTACCCAGTCGCGAATCACATTCGCACCCGCCACCGCAGCTTCCAAAGCCACATTCAACTCTGGCGATATTCCCATCCCATGCGAAGGTGCCCGTAATCGCTCTAATCCCATCGACTTTCTCCCTAACAAGCGAACCACTAACAAGCGAACCACTGACAAGCTATGACCGTGCGGCGGAACTCCCCATCGAAATACTCCGCAGCCCATCCTGCCACCGCACGCTACCGGCCACCGCACGCTACTGGCCACCGCACGCTACTGGCCGCGGATTCTATGCCCCGCATCCCCTTTTTCCAACATCCCCCTTTCCCAAACTCCCACCGTTTTACCTTTGAGTTTTCGTGGTTCTCTGGGTGCGAAACCCCTGCCCCCCTGGTAGAACATTATCCTGTATCCTCACGTCAGCGAGCCCCAGCCATGTCCACACAACCCCCAAAACTGAAATACCTTCTGTTCGACGTCGAAAGCATCCCCGACGGCGAACTGATCACTAAAACCAAATACCACGATCGCAACTACACGAGCGACCAAGCCGTAGCAATGTTTCGCCAAGAACTCCTCGACGAAACCGGAAAAGACTTCATCCCCTTTACCTATCACCTACCCGTCGCACTCGTCATCGCCAAAATACGTGACGACTTTTCCTTGATGGAAATCGTCTCCCTCGACGAACCACTCCATCGCCCCGAAGCGATCACCAAAAATTTTTGGCTCGGCTGGGAGAAATACGCCCACCCGACCCTCGTGACCTTCAACGGCCGCGGATTCGATATCCCTCTGATGGAACTCTCCGCCTACCGCTTCGGTATCAGCGCTCCGGCTTGGTTCAATCTCTACGATCGTACCTACTCCCAAAACCGCAACCGCTATAACCTCGAATCACACCTCGACCTACACGAAATTCTTACCAACTTCGGTTCGACCTGGTTCCGAGGTGGTCTCAACCTAGCCGCCGCAATTCTTAAAAAACCAGGAAAAATCGACGTCCAAGGAGACATGGTCCTCGAGATGCACCGACAAGGAAGACTCAATGAAATCAGTGAATACTGCCGCTGCGACGTCCTCGACACGTACTTCGTCTTCCTACGCCTCCAAGTCCTCATGGGACGACTCGATCTCGCCGCCGAACAAGAGCTCATCGCCAAAACACGCGCACATATCGAATCCGAAGCCCCCAAGCACCTCGGCTACCAAGCCTACCTCCAAGCCTGGGATGCAGTCGATTCACCACCCAGCGTAGTACCCACTACCTGACCAACACTATCCCATACCTTCAAACCCTTTCTCACCCCCGCCCCACCTGCCTTCCTTGCGTCTTTGCTCCTTTGCGTGAGACACCGGTCCCCCGCTCCACCCCTGGAAGAATTTCCGCAAAAACTGGCATAATTCCTCCAAACCCTGTAACCTGCACCACTAACACCATCTCTACGGTCGGAAAAATCCTGTTAATTTGCTTCGATTGGGCAAAATGAAAGCCCGTTTCGGTTGAAATCCGCCCGGAATATGGCATAGTTTGGGAGGAAAGAGCGTTTTCTATCACCAAAAAGAAGCTTCATCGTAGCTTTGTGAAAGATTACCACCTCCATTTCGAAAGAACACCATCAACTTCCTGATGAATTTCCCAAGCTCCTCCCCATCCAGCCCGCAAGGCTCGGCGGCTAGACGTTCCAAATTGCGCGAACTGATTCGCGAACATGGCTTCGTCTCTATCCCCGACCTGCGAGAAGCCACCGGGGTGAGCGAATCGACCATCCGTAGGGATCTCGAGTCGCTTGAAGAAGCTGGGGAAGCCAAACGGACTCATGGCGGCGTCTTTTTTACCGGCCCAGTCTCCAACATTCGCCAATTCCAACGCGGAAATTCGAATGACGGAGCATGGGACAAAAAAAGAGCCATCGCCGTCGCCGCAGCTACCCTCGTCAATGACCATGACACACTCCTGCTCGACGGTGGTAGCACCACCTACGAACTCGCAAAACAACTCGTCGGCCGCCCATTACAAATCGTGACCAACTCCCTCCCCGTTGCAAACCTGTTCTCCGCCAATGACTCAGTGGACCTCGTCATTCTCGGCGGGGCAATCCACAACCGCACCGGTGTGACTCACGGACCATACACCGACCAAATGCTCGAAGGTATCAACGTCCAAAAAGCCTTCCTCAGCGTCGCCGGCGTCAACGAAAAAGGGTTTTACAACTCCAACATGCTCCTGGTCGAAACCGAGCGGTGCATGATGCGTGCCGCCGACAAAACCATCATCGTCGCCGACAGCACCAAATTCGGACGCTCAAGCCTAGCGAGGATGTGCAACTGGACCGAAGTCAATACGCTCGTCGTCGACGATTCCCTCAGCAGCGAATGGCAAGAACGTATCCCCCAATGGAACACAGACTTGATCCTCGCAAAACCGGACATCCCTGACCGCCGACATCCCAGCGACCTTCCTAGTGATGCCGACTCCCAATCCAAATAACCCTCACTCATTATCCTCGATTGCTCATCATGAATGCCGCTTTGAAAAATTTCGATTCTTCCCAAGTCGATCCGGCTCGCATCGAAGCCCTCGTGCGATCCGCGATCGCGCGTGCCATGAACCTTTCGCCATCGAACCCATCATCATCGAATACCAGTGCGATCGACCCCAATAGCGCATCCCCCGCGATCTACGTTCCGAAACTGGTCGTAAGTATCTCCGCTCGCCACGTTCACTTGACCGATGAGCACGTCGAAAAACTCTTCGGAAAAGGGAAAAAACTTACCCCCGAAAAAGACCTCTATCAAGACGGTTTTTTTGCAGCCGCAGAAACAGTCATGATCGTCGGCCCGCGACGCCGGATGATCCCCAACGTGCGCGTCCTCGGTCCAACACGCAAAGCAAGCCAAGTCGAACTCGCGTTCACCGATACGATCTCCTTGGGCATCGACGCACCCGTTCGCCATAGCGGTGACATCAAAGGTACGCCAGGTTGCGTTCTCGTCGGCCCCGCCGGTGCCGTCGAACTCGAAGAAGGTGTCATCCGCGCAGCTCGTCACGTTCATATCAATCCCCGCGATTGCGCGTACTACGGTGTGAAAAACGGCGACTTTATGGCCCTGAAAGTCAAAAGCCCCCAGTGCTCCGTCACCTTCGACGATCTGCTCGTTCGCGAAGACGCAAACGCAAAACTCGAAGTCCACATCGATACCGATGAAGGAAACGCTTGTGATCTCGATCACGCCACCATCATCGAACTGAAACGTCAAGAACCTTGCAAGTGCCATGACAAGCACTAACGAATTCAAACCTGTTTAATCACTTTTTCCTCTTTGGAGTAAGCATCTTATGGCTAGAAACAACGAAGCTCTCGGCATGATCGAGACCAAAGGCTTTATCGCCCTGGTCGAAGCCGTCGACGCAATGATGAAAGCGGCAAACGTAAAGTTCCTCGGTTGGGACAAGGTCGGTAGCGGCCTCGTCTCCGCTTTCGTCAGCGGTGATGTCGCTGCGGTCAAAGCCGCAACCGACGCCGGTGCAGCAGCCGCCGGTCGCATCGGACAAGTCCTGAGCGTTCAAGTCATCGCGCGACCACACGACGATCTGCCAAAGATCCTCAAGGTCTCCGCCCCTTCCGCTTCCGCTGAGTAATCAGCCCAAGCAACGGCATAGCGAAGGCTCCTACTATGGCATCCAAGCCAACGTCCGCAAGCTTGCCAAAGAACACTGCGGCCAAGCCGAAAAAGACCACTCCAGCGAAAACAGTTGACACCAATACTGTGGTCGCAACCGAACAAAAAATTTCCACGGAAACCAATACTTCCACCGTACACGAAAGAAAGATTGCTACCAACATGCAAAACGCAATTGGATTGATTGAAACCAAAGGCCTTCTGGCTCTGATCGAAGCCACCGATGCGATGGCAAAAGCCGCAAGCGTCGAAATCGTTAAACGAATCGATATCGGCGGTGCCTACGTGACCACCGTTGTCAGCGGTGACGTCGGCTCCGTTCGCGCTG
>JBIJCS010000270.1:0-6660 GCA_044344575.1 Pirellula sp.
CGAGCCAATTCTCAATTCTCAATTCTCAATTCTCAATTCTTCCTTCGCCTAGCTCCCAGTCGCCGCGTTACTATCCGGCAAACGTCGAAGAATCTTTTCCATCGCCTTCCCCTTGGCTAGCTCATCAATGAGCTTGTCCAGAATCCGAATCTCTCGCATCAACGGATCTTCCACCTCCTCAACACGTACCCCACAGACCACCCCAGTAACCAAATGCCTCGCTGGTTGCATCGCAGGTGCTTTACCAAAGAAATCTTTAATGGTCACATCACCATCTAAGCAACCGTGTAGCTCGGGCAAGGCGTATCCGGTCAACCAACAAATAATTTGGTCGACTTCCTCTTGGGTTCGCCCCTTCTTTTGTGCCTTGGCCACTAAACAAGGGTATACCTTCGCAAAACCCATCTTGAAAATGCGATGTTCAGCCATAACGACACCACTAATCAGGGGAAAGCACTCTCCGTACATGCCCCTTGAAACCGCCAATGAATCAAAACAAAGAGAAAACCGCTTACAATACAGGGAGCGAAACGGCTGCCATCGGATTGGCTGCCACTCGAGCCGTGATCGCTCGAACCAACGCTCGCGATACATCCTCAAAAGGCTTCGCAATCCTCGGATCCCTCAAAACACTCGCTAACTCCCCTCGATCCGACTCGCTTCGCAACGCCATCTGAATCGGAACTTCCCCCAAAAATGGAGCGGCAATCTCCTCCGCCTTACTTCGCGCTCCACCTCGCCCAAAGATGTCGAATGTCTTGCCGGTCTCAGGATCCGTAAAGCCACTCATATTCTCCACAATTCCCAAAATCGGGATCTTTGTCTTCTCAAACATCGTGATCGCTTTGCCAGCATCCAGCAAAGCAACCTCCTGTGGCGTACATACAATCACCGATCCAGTCACCGGTAACAACTGCGATAAAGTCAACGCGACATCACCCGTCCCAGGTGGCATATCGATGATCAAGTAATCGAGTTCCCCCCAAGCCGTATCGCGAAGAAACTGCGTGATCGAACCATGCAACATCGGTCCACGCCACACCACCGCTTGGTCTCGCTCTACCAAGAACCCCATCGACATCACAGGCATTGTCCCTGAACGTATCGGTTGAATCTTGGAATCAACAATCTCTGGTCTGCCCTGCAATCCCAACAAATGCGGGATGCTCGGTCCATACACGTCCGCATCCATCAAACCAACCTTGGACCCAAGACTCTCCAAGGTCAACGCGATCGATGCCGCTAAGGTGCTCTTTCCAACCCCCCCCTTTCCAGCCGCCACCGCAATCACAGCCTTTGCCTTCAATCCGATCTGTCCGAGCGCTTGCGGCGGTCGCTCAAAATGATCCAATCGTATCTCTATCGATTGAAGCGAAGGCACGCGACTGTGCAAATGCGATTTCAACTGCTCGACCACTTCCGTCGCAATCGGCCAAACCATACTCGTTAATCGCAAGGTACACTTGGCATGACCGCCGGCTACAACCCAATCGGTTACCTGTCCCGTCTTCGACAACGGACGGGCCGTCTCGGGATCCTTGAACGAGTCCAATGCCGCTTGCAACTCTTGATTCAACTCTAAGTCTGTCATTCCATCGCCTCCCAAAAAATTGCGTTGCGTACCGAAGTGCTCGAACTGCCGACTGCAAAACCCAACCTTGATCAAAACACGAGATTCAAGGACTTGAGCCTTCGCTCGGTCTCCGCCATCAATGCGTCCTCAGCCGCTTCATCCGCCGCTTCGTAGGTCACCGAAAACCGCAAACAGCTACCCGCATCATCCCAAGGAACAATCACAATCGAATGCTCGGTGATGAAGTACTGGGAAGCCTCCTCAGCGTTCGCAAATTGCGGTCCACCAGCAACTCCCTTGGGTGACGGAACATACAAGAAGTAACTGCCGCCAGGTACATCGCATTGAAACCCACAACGTCGCAACGTTGCAACCAACTTTTCCAATCGTCGCTTGTACTTGCCATGAATCCGTTGCGGTATCTCCGGGTTATCCAACGCTGAAATCGCCGCCCGTTGAATCGCTCCAAATTGCCCACTGTCGCAGTTGTCCTTCACGTCCGAAAAAGCCTGGACAATCTTCGCGTTGCCACACACCCACCCAATCCGCCAGCCAATCATGTCAAAGCCCTTGCTCATGGAGTGAACTTCCACTCCCACATCCATCGCGCCAGGAACCTCTAAAAAGCTCAACGGCTTACCCCGAAAACTCAACAAAATATGCGCGGCATCTTGCACCACGACAAACTGGTGCTTCTTCGCGAGCTCGATGATCTTCGAATAGAACTCCCGAGTAGCCACCTGACCAGTAGGACTATTTGGATAGTTCAACACCAACAACTTCGTCTTCTCCCAAACCTCAGGTGTCACTCCTGAAAAATCCGGGTAGAAGCCATTCTCTGCTAACAACGGTAAGCGATGTACCGTCCCACCGTAGTAACGAGTATGCGTCCCCGCAACCGGATATCCCGGCACGGTCATCATCGTGATGTCCCCAGGATTGATGAAACAAGCCGGTAACATCGATAGTGCCGTTTTGCTTCCAATGCAGTGATTGATCTGCTTGTCCGGATCCAACTCAACGCCGAACTGCCGCTTCATGAACCTCGCTACGGCTTGCTTGTAATCCGCAGTCCCATTGTCCATGTACCCGCGATTCTCAGGCCGATTCGCTTGCACTTGCAATGCTTCTCGCACCGATACATCCGCCATCGAATCGTTTTCCCCAATCCCAAAGTCTAACAACTGCCGATCCGGATAATCTGCTAAAGCCTTTCGCTTCGCTCGCTTGATCTTTTCGAACTTGTAAATCTCGTTCGCCTTGCCATAAAGCTTGCCTCCAATTCGATCGGCAAAAAGCTCTTGAAAATAAGGATCCAATGCTTGCGAAGTTTCCGATGCTGACATAGTACAAGTGGTTTTCAAAGGCGAAGTGAAACAAGAAAAAACAGTTGCGATCGGACCAACGTAAAGCGACCATCGCAATCCGATAGACGCAAAATGAGAGCCACAACGCGACAAAATTATAAGCCGAAAAAAAATTTGTTCTATTGCAAACCAGACAAGCTAGCGAGTCGTTCAACCAAGCGTCCCAAATACTCGCGGTATCGCTCCGGCAACTCCTGACTCCAGGATTTCCCATGGGATTCAAAGGCCAATTGAACCCTCTCCGCTATAGAACGCTCGGTCAAAACTCGGTCCGCTACCAAATCACACAACGCATTGAGCGCGTGCAACTTCCCACCCCAATCCTTCTCCTGCTGTTCGACAATCGCTACTAATACCTCCTGTGCCTCCCCCCTCTCTCCGCCCTTCGACATCCGGCACAAGCTTTCTGCGACCACTGCACGTATCTCCAAATTCGGTTCGTTCAGTAGGCTGCGTAACGCCCCATCTAATTCCCGCGATTCTCCAAACGCCAATCTCCCTTCGCTCGCTAACCCCCTCGCTGAAATCCCTCCCCAATACCTGACCGTTGCCTCCGAGCTCCCAAGCATCTTTTCAACCTCAGCCAAATGACCCAAACGGCCCGCATTCGTTTGTAAGCCTTGGCCCCCATCGCTCCTCTCCCCCAGTTTGGCAGCTCGTAGCAGAATCTCTCCAGAATCCCAAGCCGCCTCAATGGCGCGAACGCGGTCAAGAGCTTGAAATCGCAAATGCCAACCCTCTGGAAGTCCACCCGTGTCCCCAACCGCTAACATCTGCTCCTTCAATCGGCTCGCTAATCGACTTTTTACCTCCTGCAACTTCACATCGTTTGATCCAACGAGATTGTGAATCTGATAAGGATCGACCTGCAAGTCATACAACTCTTCCACTGGCTTGCGCTGCCAAAAAGCTGACTGCTCAACATTCAACTCCTTCGCTTCGTTTCGCTCAAACCAAGCCCGCGTCGTGGGTGTCTGAAACATGTAATTCAAATAAGCCCCCTGGGGTCGATCCGGCATAAAGTTGCGGATGTAAGCATAACGATCATTCCGCACCGACCTCGATGAATCAATGCGCTCGTCCATCCGGTCGCGAAACCCAAACAAGTAATCCTCCTCTCTATCCCGTGCATCAAAAAAGGACTTGCCATGCAAACGTTGCTCTCCTCCCCCCGAAATCCTCACACCACATAAATCCATCACCGTCGGCGCTAAGTCGACAAAACTTACCAATCGATCCGTACCCGTACCCGCTTGATAAAAAGGAGCATATCGCTGCGTCAAACCCTTCGGTAAATGCACCAACATCGGCACCCGTAGTCCCGTCTCATACAACCATCGCTTGCCCCTCGGTAATCCACAACCATGATCCCCAAAGAAAAAAACAACCGTCGTATCCGCCAACCCATCTTCCTGCAACTCTGCCAACAACTTCCCAACCATCCGATCCATCTCTGTGATTCGATCGTAGTACTGCGCCCAATCTAACCTGACCTCCTCGAGGTCAGGATGATACGGCGGAACTGGCGCAAGCTTCGGATCATGCTTCGGGGTATATGGCCTCTTGCGTATCTGCCCCTCATGGGTAACCGTGAAATTGAAGACTGAGAAAAACGGCTGTCCGTCACCTCGATTTCTCCAATGCGCTTCCTTGTTCGAAGCGTCCCACATCCTCTTCCCCGACGGTTCAGAAAAGTTGTAATCCTCTTTGTTATTGTTCGAACAGTAGTAACCTGCCGCTCGCATACGCTGCGGTAAAGTTAAAAAACCATCTGGTAAAGGAACACTCGATCGCATGGGCTGGGCTCCATACGAAGTCGGGTAAATCCCGGTGATCAATGTCGTTCTCGCTGGTGCACAAACCGGTGCATTCGACCAACAGCAATCAAAACGTAACGAACGCCCCGCAAACCGATCTAAATGAGGCGTCTCCGCATACCGATCCCCGTAACAACCTAACTGCGGCCCCGTATCTTCACACGTAATCCACAATACATTCGGTCGAAACGTGTCCGATGACTCCCCCCCAATCACAACTTCCCAACATCCACCTATTCCCCATAACACAACTGCGCAAAACATCACAAAATCATGACCAAAGATACGCCAACCCATCCAACTGCCTCGCATCGCTCTTCTCCATTACGTTTCGATAAGCGTTCCCATCAACTCGTTTAGCAGTCAGCCGTAGGCGTACTCGTCATCTGTTATCACCGGCTTCGTCGCGATTGACCGTCTTCATCTCACTTGACCGTCAGCCGCAAGCGCACGTTAGGGCATAGCGACACCGTCATCCAGCGGCCCACAACCCCCCGAAAAAATTCAGCACGGAAGTGCTTGCACAGTCCATCAACGGTGCGCGACTACTTCTCTTCAAGTACGATTCTCAGCATACGTCGCAGCGGCTCGGCCGCGCCCCAGAGCAATTGATCCCCAACGGTAAACGCGGACAGATAACACCCTCGCCTCGAAGGGTCCAATTCTAACTTGCGTAGCCTTCCCACAGGGCAGTGCAACAACCCGGAGACCGCAGCAGGACTCAACGCTTTGACCGTCGACTCTCGATCATTCGGAACTACGTGCGACCAAGGATTCGCAGAATCGATCAACTCGACCAGCTCGTCCATCGGAACGTCGCGCCTCAAACAAATCGTCAACGCTTGACTATGGCATCGCATCGCTCCGATCCGTACGCAAATACCATCGACCGGAATCAGCGACTGCTCCGTACCCAAGATCTTATTGGTCTCCGCTTGCCCCTTCCACTCTTCCTTGCTTTGTCCATTACCCAAATCCTTGTCGATCCAAGGAATCAAACTGCCAGCAAGCGGGACACCAAAACAGTCGGTCGACAAAACGTCGCTACGCATCGTCTGCGTAACCTGACGATCGATCTCCAAGATTCCAGCACTCGGGTTCGCTAAGAGCGAATCGACGGGTGCCGCAAGCTGCTTCATCTGCGTAAGTAACTCTCGCATGTTCGGAGCACCCGCACCCGAGGCGGCCTGATACGTCATGCTGGTCATCCATTGCACCAACCCCTCGCGGAACAATCCATGCAACGCCATCAACATGAGCGATACGGTGCAGTTCCCTCCTGCAAAAGTCTTGATACCCCGCGATAACCCATCCCCGATAATGCGATCATTCACAGGATCGAGAATGATGATCGTCTCGGGTCGCATCCGCAACGTCGACGCAGCGTCAATCCAAATCCCATTCCAACCATTCTTACGTAACGCATCGTACGTCGCAGTCGTGTAGTCACCACCTTGCGCAGTGACAATTACATCCATTTTCCCTAACGATTGAAGATCATTCGCATCGTGCAATTTGCCCGTGCTCTGACCGCCAACCGTCGGCCCCTCGCCACCCGCATTCGACGTGGAAAAAAATACCGGATGGAACTCTTGAAAGTCCTTCTCCGCTGTCATCCGCTCAAGTAGTACGGAACCGACCATCCCACGCCAACCAACGATGCCAACTGTTTTCACGATGCGAATAGCGAACTAGAGGATTGAATGTTGGCCATCTTCGCGATGGCACTCGAACACGATACTACAAATAACGATTGAAGATATTTTCGAGGAACTCTTGTCGACCACTCTCGTTCGGAGCGACTTCACCCTTCTCGCAAATATACTGATCGAGTGACTCAAAGGTGGTTTCCCCCGATTCAATCTTCTTGCCAATACCAACATCCCAGCTTCTGTACCGGTTC
>JBIJCS010000271.1:0-6653 GCA_044344575.1 Pirellula sp.
CCGCGGTGGATCACTTGGAAGCGTGCATGCTTCAGCGTCCAGTCCGCGGTCATCGCATCCTATTGATCGATGCTGTTGGCCAAAAGACTGCGGCAGTAGCGATCATCGATGCCGAAGGAAACTTGCTAACCACCGGTGACATTCCGTGCAACTCCTCGAAACCGGATGTCGTGATGCAAAACGTAACGACGCTCGGGCAATGGGTCCACGAACACGCGGTGACGCTGGTCGTTTTGACCAATGGCCACGCGCGACGCTACCTCGTCCATTCGGTTGCGGAATTGATGAAACAATCCGCCCCAGATTCCCTTTACTGGACATTCATGGACAGACAAGGGGCTGACTCTTATTGCGTTTCACGCAATTCCCTCATCGAACTACCAAACATCTCCAGACGGCACCGCTCTGCCGTGTGGCTAGCTTGGCGTCTCCAAGACCCGTTGCGTCAGATTCTGAAAATTGAACCGGCCCGAATGCGACTCGGTTCCTATCAACGCGAACTACCGCAAGCCGAGCTCGAACAAGCTCTGCAAGAGGCGATCTCGGCCTCGATCACCAAAGCGGGCGTCGACATGTACCACGCAGAAGAAGAAGTTCTCCGCCGTGTACCAGGCTTTAATGACGCGACAGCAAAGCGGCTCGCAGAAGAGCGTCAAAACGGCTCTCTCGCATCCCGAGATGCTTTAGGCAAATTCCTCAAGGAATCGTTGTCCGAGATGCAAACTCGCCAAGCGATCGGATTCGTACGCGTCTACGCAAGCGAACAAACCTTGGACGGTACCATCATCCACCCTGAAGACTATCGACTCGCTCAGCGACTTGTCGCCCATGCGAATCTGCCCGTCCCCTCCGCAACGCCCGAAGGTTGGCAAAAACCTGATTATGAAAAACTTGCTGCTGCTCGCGCTGCCGTAGCGAAAATGCAACTTGATCCCTCCGCAAGGGATCACGTAGAAGCATTCGGCTTTGAATCTCACGACGCAGATATCAATCCGAACTTTGGCGCAATGACGGAGAGCAACTCCGATGATTCCATCCTCACCGATGAATCAATCGATAACGGCTTGGATCCCCAAGCGACCGACAATCCACAAGTGTCCGATGCCGAGCCCACCACCGAACCTACAGATGCTCCTGCCGAAAGTGCCGAAGCAACCGTAACGGCTGAGGTGGCTTCGTCGGGCGATGCAGTTGTAGAACAAACTGCTACGGAATCGACCACCGCCGATAATGCGGAAGATCAATCGGCCAGTGATCAATCGGCAAGTGAGCAAGCGGCCAGTGATCAAGCGGCCAGTGATCAAGCGGCCAGTGAGCAAGCGGCCAGTGATGCCGATACGAGTAGTCCAACTCCAACCGCTTCACCTTCCGCGCGCGGTTCGCACCCGATGCCCACGATACCAACCTCCCCCATGGAGAAGCCTGCTCTCGGTGTCGATGCTGAGAAGCTTGCAAGAAGTTGGCAAGTCGGCCGCGCGAAGCTTCTGTCGGTTGCCCGGGCACTTCAATTCCCCTTCGCCGACAGCCGGGATTTCCAATTCCCTGTTCCCGTTCGCAGTTCGGTTCCCACGCTCGAATCCCTCACCCCAGGGACCATGCTCTCTGCCTTGGTCATCGGTATCGCGGACTTCGGCATTTTCGTCGAATTAGGCCCGGATTGCAGTGGGTTGATCCATATCTCGCAACTCGGTTCCGAATTCGTTGAGGATCCTCATCAGTTCGTACAGATCGGTGATGTGATCCCAGTTTGGGTTCTGCACACCGATGAGAAACGCAAACGCGTTGCACTGACTTCTGTCGCCCCGGGGACACAACGCCCAAGCGAAGCGAGAACTGAACCGCAAGCGAACACCAATCCTCGTGATCGACAAGGTAATCGCCCACAAGGCCAACGCAACGATCGAGGGGGTGCTCCGCAGGGTGGTCCGGCCGCCGGAAACAACCGACAAGGTGCCAACCGCGAAAACGCAGGACGCCCCGCAGGGAATCGCTCGGGTGGAGGCCAAGGTGGCGGTTTTGCTGGTCGCGACTCACGCGGACCTGGACGCCGTCCAGATGGAAATCGGGACAACCGATCCAGAGATCGCCAAGGCTACGATCGACAATCCGATCGAAACGAAGCACCATCGAAGCCACGAGTCAAAATCGATCGCCCCGTCGAAACGAAACCCATTTCTGAAGCCATGCAACAAGGGAAAGAACCACTGCGTTCCTTCTCCGACTTGATGCAATTCATGAAGAAAGAGAAACCGACTTCACCTCCGGCATCGAACGACGAAACGCAAACTCCGGTTCAGATGGATACAACTCCTCAAATCGATTCGACTCCCCAAATCGATCAACCGGTACCGAAGAACTTCGCTGCGAACGACACGCCACCAACATCCGATGGTAGCGCAGAGAGTCAGCCTCCTTCCGAGCCAAGCGACAATGTCTGAGTTTGACGAAAGACTAAAGAACGCGATCGCTCGCGGTGCCAATCGAGCCGAGTCTCTTCATTCGGAATCCGAACGAAAGCGTCGCGAAGCCGAAGAGTTTCGCACCCTACATGCCAAGTTCCGTTTGGAACTCTCGGACTACATTGAAACCGTCATCAAAAAGATGATCGATATGTTTCCGGGTTTCCGCTATCAATCCGTATTTGGCGAGACAGGTTGGGGAAGTGCCTGCGTTCGCGATGACTTGGTCATCGAACGCGGCCAACGCTCGAACAAATACTCACGCTTGGAAATGGTGGTTCGTCCAGTCAACGAGTTCTTTATCTTGGACCTACAAGTCAAAGGAACCATCGCGGACAGAGAACTACTGACACGGAGTTTGTACCAACCGCTGGGGCAAGTCGACCTCGAACGCTTTCGAAAAGCAATCGATGACTGGGCGATTGCGTATGCGGAGCTTTACGCGACGAAGCGCGGTTGATGCGTCGCTGACACATTGCAACTCCATCGAGTGAATGGATTGCTCCTAATGGATTGCTTAACAGCTCCGCTTAAGCGAGGGGATCGCTCTCTCGCAAATCCCCTTCATGCAATAATCGAAATCCTTTGCGAGAAAGGGTCTCGAGCGCAACTTCGGTGTTATCGACCATGATCGCAATGGCCGGCCCATCTATACCGCGAGCGAGCAACGGATAGGCTTGGACAATATTCAGTTCCGACTGAAGCAGCGCTAAACAGACTTGCTCGATCGGCTCACCGCTTTGAGGTAATTCGACACCGATGCAGTCGCTTTCGATGAAGGCTAGATCAGCCCGCTCTAACGTCTCGCGACCTCGTTCCGGATAGGCGAAAAGAAAACGCACAAAAGCGCATTCCGCAGAGTCGCTGATCGAGAAGGCTAGGATTCGGTTCCCCGAGATTTCAATCCTCCGCACGACATCCCGAAGTTGACCGACACGATTCTCCAGGAACACCGTAAATTGCCGAAGCGTCGGGTAGTCCCTTCCTCGCATGGTCCCCAACGAATGACTAACCCCATCTCCTGTACTCATCAATCGACCTCGTTTTTCACAGCGAAATCCTTAAGAACGCCCATGTAGAATACCAAAATTCAAGCTAAAAGTCACGCAAACAAAACGTTACTCATTCGTCGGATGAACTAACGCTGATTTTTGGCTGGCTCTACCTCATCTACCGAATTTCTATCTGCAGATTTGCTATTTGCAGATTTGCTATTTGCAGAATCGCGAATAGACTGCGCGTCGCTAGTAGACTGCGGTTCGCCATGGTTCGATGGCCCTTTGGCATGTACGAACAGATCGAGATACCCCCTCTCAAAGAGAGGCTTAGCGAGTGCTTCTATTTCAAGCCACCGTCTCAAGGATCGCTCCGATTCCTTTTGTCGAATTCCGAGAAGCCTTGATTTCGATAGCGCATCGATTGCGTCGCGTCCGCGCTGCGCCGCACTGAGCGACTTCCACTCTTCGGAAGACTCGAGCAACCATCGATCGTAAGTTTGCAATCGCTTGAGTACTTCGACGACGGTCTTCGGTTGAATTTCCAAGCCCGCTGTAGTACCCGAGCCAACCCGTGTAACGCCTGCGCCAGCATCCAGGGAGTCGAGCAGTACTCGGGTGGTGAATTGCCAATCCGCCCCGGGTTTACTGGTTACGAGTACTCGCAAACCGGTCGATTTCCCTTCCACTCCAATCCGCCATTCCGCGCTTTTCCCACCGGTAAAAGTAGCGAGTGTCGGCCCACGTACGAGGACATCGGCGGGAAGCTCTGGCTCGAACCGCAGTTGGGCAAAGGCTACCGGATTCGTTGCGAATTCCTGGAAGTTCTCCACGGAATTCGCAGCATCCGATGGTGCTAGCCGGATCGGTTCGACGACCGCATCGATAAGCCGATGGGACTTCCAATGGCGATCAAGGGCATCGAGGGTGAGTGTTTCGGCCTGGTCACCGGCCCGCGACGCGTGGCTCAAGTCACCCGTATTGGTTGTCGGTGCCGGAAGTGTCTCGCTAGGGAGTTGCTGGCCCAACGCGACGGAAATCCAAGGGCTTATCCAGAGGCCCAAAAGGACAGGGAACACAGAATAGAGTTGCTTTGCTCGATCTGTTCGATTCATGCAAAGACTTCGTGAAATATTCTCCCCCCGGATGGCTTGCGGATGGTCGATTTCAGCATGACTTCGCATGGTTTGAGAATCCTTGAGGTAATTGACGATTTTTCAGGGTAGGCTTAAACTTGCGACCTTGGTATATGGGAGACTCGTGCGGTGACAGCAAACCGTTAGGCCCTTTGATTTTTGCACATTTTCTGGGAGCGTTGCGTTCGGCTATGGCAAACAAACTCGTTTACTTCTTTGGCAAATCCAAAACCGATGGCGGCGGAGACATGAAAGCTCTGTTGGGGGGCAAAGGGGCAAACTTGGCCCAAATGACCAAAATTGGTCTCCCCGTTCCCTCTGGCTTCACCATCACCACAGAAGTCTGTGTGAACTATTACAAGAACGGACGCAAATATCCAGCAGAACTTCCATCGGAACTCGAAAAAGCCGTGAAGTGGCTTGAGAAGGAGTCTGGTAAGAAGTTCGGTGATACCAAGAACCCTCTGCTCGTATCGGTTCGTTCCGGTGCTCGCGATTCGATGCCCGGGATGATGGACACGATCCTCAATCTCGGACTCAACGATGCAGCGACCGAAGGTCTCGCTGCATTGACCAACAACCCTCGATTTGCTTGGGACTCCTATCGCCGATTCATCCAGATGTACGGTGACGTCGTCATGGGTGTCCAAAAGAAAAATGAAAACGATCACGAACCGTTCGAAGAAGTCATGGACGGTTTGAAGCACGAAGTCGGAGTCAAAGAAGATACCGACTTGACCGCCGCTCACTTGCAAGAGCTCGTGAAGCGATACAAGAAGCTCATCAAAGAACGAACGGGCAAAGCGTTCCCCAACGAGCCGATGAAGCAGCTCGAAGGTGCAGTGCAAGCCGTGTTTGGATCTTGGATGAACGAACGAGCGATCCTCTATCGCCAAAAGTACCGCATTCCAGATGAATGGGGCACCGCAGTCAACGTACAGAGCATGGTCTTCGGCAACATGGGTGAAGATTGCGCAACCGGAGTTGCCTTCACCCGCGACCCAGCCAACGGCGAAAACGTCTTCTACGGCGAATACTTGGTCAATGCACAAGGTGAAGACGTCGTTGCTGGCGTGCGAACCCCGCTGAAGATCTCCGAAATGGCCAAGGACAAGATCCTCGGGCCAGCTTACAAGGAACTTGTCGAAGTTCGCAAGACGCTCGAAAAGAACTTCGGAGACGTACAAGACTTCGAATTCACCATCGAAAACAAGAAGCTATACATGCTTCAAACACGCCATGGCAAGCGAACCGCTTTGGCATACGTCAAGATCGCGCACGACATGGTCAAAGAAAAGCTGATGACCCCAGAACATGCGATCAAGTCAGGGGACCCAGAAGCTCTCAACCAACTCCTGCAACCAATCTTCGATACCAAGGCTTACGACAAGGCGAAGAAAGACGGACGCTTGATGGCCGTTGGTTTGCCTGCAGGGCCTGGCGCTGCGTCCGGCTCGGTCGTCTTCACCGCCGGCAAAGCAGAAGAATTAGCAGCGAAAGGACATAACGTCGTTCTGGCCCGGATTGAAACCAGCCCAGAAGACCTTCGAGGCATGATCGCTGCGGATGGGATCCTCACCGCACGCGGTGGTGTTTCCAGCCACGCCGCTCTCGTTGCCCGCCAAATGGGCAAGGTCTGCGTCGCCGGGGCAGGGGACATCGAAATCGATTACCACAAGGGTGTTCTCAAGTGCAAAGGAGTGACGCTCAAAGAAGGTGACTCCATCAGCATCAACGGCACAACCGGCGAAGTCTTCCACGGCAAGATCGACACAGCCGACAGCGAACTGAAGCAAGTTCTCGTAGGCAAGACCCTTAAGCCAAAGGATTCGAAGGTCTTCCAATACTACGACTTCATTATGAAGCTCGCCGATAAGTACCGTTCGCTCGGACTGCGCACCAACGCAGACCAACCGGACCAAGTTCTTAACGCGGTTGCCTTCGGTGCAGAAGGTATCGGTTTGTGCCGAACGGAACACATGTTCTTCGAAGGAGATCGTATCATCGCTGTCCGCCAAATGATCTTGGCCAAGAGCGACGAAGCGAGAAAGAGTGCTTTGGCA
>JBIJCS010000272.1:0-6652 GCA_044344575.1 Pirellula sp.
CGCGGAAATCAAGCGAGGTACGGGGCAACCGTCGATCATCGCTGAAGAGTTGCTTACTGGTCCATTGATAGCTGTTCGATTGCTCAAACTGCTGAGACATACCTTTTCGGATTTTTTGAATTTCGGTGCACCGCAACACTTACTCACAAGAGGAGGCGATCCGAATACGGCTTACTCGGACTCCATGCCGGTCCTAAATCGGTGTCATCGCATCCCCATTTTTCCGACTCGTTTCATGGATGATAGGTGGCTCTTTCCAGGGGTCTATGCCCATGCAGTCCTCTTGCCGGAAACCCCTTACGCGACGCGACATGCCGCATTTCTTGAGATGATGTATGCTCCCAAAGTGAATAAGATTTGCGCCGTGCTCGGTGCAGGAAATGTTTCATCGGTTCCATTCTCCGACACTGTCCATAAAACGTTGGTCATGGGACAGCAAGTCATTTTGAAAATGAATCCGGTTAATGTCGCATTGCGTCCTGTTTTTGAAAAAATTCTCGCACCGCTAATCGAAGATGGTCTCTTGGTGATCGTTGAAGGTGACGGAAAATTCGGGAGTGCTCTCGTCAACCATCATGGAGTGGATGAAGTCCATTTGACAGGCTCGCATGCAACGTACGATCGAATTGTTTGGGGGGATACTCTTGAGGAACAGAACGAGAGAAAAAGGCGAGAAGAACCGAAGTTAAAGAAGACCATAACCAGTGAACTAGGCAATATCACGCCTTGGATTGTTGTACCTGGAAAATACTCGCGGAGGCAGTTGCGGAGTCAAGCCAAACATATTGCTGCGTCTATCACAAACAACGTCGGATTTAATTGCTTGGCGACTCGACTCATCATCACCTGCTCGTCTTGGTCACAGCGTCAGGAGTTTTTACAACTCATTCGTAAAGCGATGCAAGAGACACCCAAGAGATATCCCTACTATCCAGGAACTGTCGAGAGATACGAGCGGTTTACGGGGATGAAAACCGAATTAGACGAGCAAGGCTGTTTGCCATGGTGCTTGATCGATTCAGCAAATCCGGAGAGCCACCCGTTGCATTTTTCTGAAGAGTCGTTTGCGCCGCTATGCGCAGAAATGACGATCGAAAGCCATCTGATCAACGAGTTTCTCCAAAAAGCGACGGAGTTCTGTAATGATCGCCTGCCAGGATCTCTTTGTGCTTCGATTACAGTTCCTAGCCGAGGTGCATTGGTTCTTGATCGGTATCTCAACACTTGTATTAGCCAACTCCAGTACGGCTGCGTTTGTATCAACCAGTGGAGTGGTTTGGCATACAGTCTTCTAACTCCTGGATGGGGTGGCAACCCACTCTCTTGTCGCTCCTATGGTCGATCGGGAGAAGGGCAAGCGAGTTCGGTAGGTGGAACGTTGCACGAAAAGAAAGTAGGGAGTGGCAACGGTTTTGTGCACAATACATTTCTTCTTGATCGATTGGAGAAGACAGTATTGCGTGGGCCTTTGGTCGACTCGATAAAGCCTGTTTGGTTTCCAGAGCATCGCTATCCATTGGAGCTAGCGACGGCTCTTTTCAATTACTATGCGCAGGATGGCTTGAAGAATGCGATGGGTGTTCTGAAATATGGGGCTTTAGGAACGATTCGTTAACGCGATATCTTTACTTCGCCTGACTTTGGTGAAGTCGTTTTGCAGCAAGGACTGCTTGTCGCCGCGCTTCGATGCTATCGCCAATCTCGGAGGCTAAGCTTGAAGACCGGTTAATCAGTCCATCGAGCTGGTCGGAAGGCATCCGTAACACTACCAAGTCGCTGACGGCTCGCACGATGATCGAATCGTTTGAGGAGCCGGCCGTAAGCCGTTCCCCGAAGCATTCGCCAGACTCTAGACTACATACCAATGTTTGTGTTCCGTCGCTATGCACTAGAGCCAGCGCTGCTTGACCGCTCAAGATCAGTGCACTTTGATGAAATTGACGACCTGGTGAGTGGATCGTTTCACCTGCCGTGTATTCCAGTAACTGAATTTCTGTGGCGGGTGATTGATTAGCTAAGCCTTCGAAACGCGGATGCTCTCGCAGCCATTCCGCAGCAGATCGTTGAGGTTTACTTGGGTTCTCAGAGGGACTGTATTCCATTTGGATCGGGAATGGAATAGTAAGACCTTCTCGACGAGCCATGTACCACAATCGAGTCATCAGATGGTCGCGGGTCATCGCCAGGACCTCTTGGCTTTCGACGGTAAAGATCATTCGATAGATCACAGAAAAATCCGCGTAGTTGACCGTACGAACCAAAGGGCCGGGGTTGGATTTGATGCCAGGGGTAGACTTAAGGAGATCCTCGAGGAGTTGTTTGACGCGGTTGGGTGGATCGTCATAGCTGAAACCTACTTCGACGACCTCAGTACGTTCTGTAGTCGGACGAGACAAGTTGCTAAACGCGCTTTTGTAGAGTGAAACGTTAGGTACGATCCGAATTTCTCGAGTTGGCGTTTCAATATGAACACTGCGCCAGTTGATGTCCACAACCTTGCCGGTAACTCCATCTGCTGTGACCCAATCACCCACATTCAGTGGGCGTTCCAGCAGTAGCATTAGTCCCGAAATGATATTACCAAGCGGCTCTTGAAGAACCAAACCGATGACGACCGAACCGACTCCCAAAGCGGTAAGTGCGCCTTGGACTTCCATCCCCCATACTTTGCTGTAGATCACCATAGCACCGATTGCGATCAACGCAAAGCGAGCCAGATCGCGAAACAGTTTGGGGACCCGCTCAGCCCAAGAGTTTGTGCCTCCCAGACCGAAAACGATATCGTTGATTACCCCCAGTAATGTGTAAAGCAGCGTGATCCAGAAAACGGTTTCGATCCATCGAACGCCACTATGCTCACTGGGAAGTTCGAGGATCCAAGTTACGAACAGTAGCAGTGCGAGAGCTGGGAGAACAAAGGTTCGTAGCGTGCGAAGATTTCTCGCGATTGGATTTCCACGGCGTTCAAGCGCATTGATCGCTTCGTTGAGGATCAGTAAGCAGATCGGGAATCCGATGGCCAATAAGATCGCTTGCCATACCGGAAGATTTGCCATTTCCCCGAACGGTTTTCCTTCGAGCTGAAACGCTAACGGTGCTACTCCGAAGAAGTTGTAGGTGAGATGGATCATAGCTGCACCTGCCAAACTTCGATGGGCGAGCGCCCTTCCAATTCCATTTTCACAGGGCCTTGTAATGGAAACTGATCACCGACTCGATCGTGGACGCTTTGTGTTAGTCGAATCGCCGAAGTGCGACTGCCGAGGACCAAGCGTTTAGCGATGGTGACGGTATCACCCCACAGGTCATAAAGAAATTTTCGTCGTCCGACGACGCCTCCGACTACTGGGCCCGAGTTGATACCAATTGCCATATGCAGTTCGGCTTTGAAATCACGATGGGCATGCGCGACAATACGAATCGCTTCTTGAGCGAATTGCGTCATGCGTTTTGCATGGTCCGGTCGACTGACCGATAATCCGCAAACAGCAAGGTATGCGCCGCCGATCGTTTTGACCTTCTCGATCCCAAATTTTTCGGCGGCTTCGTCGAGGTTTGCGATCAAGTCACCTAGTACTTGTAACGCCCTGGCTTCGCCAGCCTCTCTGCTGAAATCCTCAAGACCGATCAGTTCCGCAAAAAGTACGGATACATCGGTGAACTGTTGACTTGCGCGTTCGTCGCCATCTCGTCGTTGAGCGATGGCGGATGCCGGGAGAATACTCGAAAGCAATTCTTCGTTAGCACGCACTTGTTCTTCAAGTTTAACGGTTTGGCTTTGAATGCTCTTCGACATTCGGTTGAAAACCTTCCCCAGGACACCGAATTCGTCACCGGACTTGATAGGGACTTGGACTCCAGTTTCGCCGCTTCCGATCCGCTGTGCCGCATCAGAGAGGATTCGCAAAGGACGAATCAGCCAGTTGGAGAATAGCAAGGCAAGTAAGCTACTGAGAAGTGCCATGGCCGAGGCGGTTAAGAGAACCTTACGGCTGAATTCACGAATGGGAGCCTGGGCTTCGTCAGCGTCGATTTCGGCTAAGACCCCCCAACGCAACGAGTTTAGCTCGATCGGGCCATAAGCGCTGATAACTTTCTCGCCCCGTATATCGGTGACTTCTTGG
Source organism: Pirellula sp. (assembly GCA_044344575.1). Classification (GTDB taxonomy): domain Bacteria; phylum Planctomycetota; class Planctomycetia; order Pirellulales; family Pirellulaceae; genus JBKCUI01. Next base: position 4,125 of record JBIJCS010000272.1, read on the forward strand.
ATGCCTGATTTGCCTTGCAGAGCAAGCTGGGCAGTTTCGGTTTGCACTGGGAGCACACCCAAGGTGTTACCTTGACGCTGGATTTGGTCGACAATTCGAGGGCTTAGACTCGATTGTCGCAATACGTTGAGATAATTCTCGGGGTTCTCGATCATGAATCGACTTCGGCTTCGCATGGTCAAGTCAGGGCCGACGAGATAGCATTCACCGGTTTCTCCCAAGCCTTCTTCTTTCCACTTTCCGCCTCCAGTCATCAGTTGATTAAAGCTATCGATGGGAAACTGAAGAACGAGGATTCCGATCATCGCCGGTCCATCAAATATCGGGCTCATCACGAATGCCATCGGCTTGCCGAGACTTGGGCGATAGGACTCGAAATCTACCACCTTGTAGTTGTCGCGATCCTGGGAAAATTGCAGCTCCTTGGCTTTACGCGCAAGCTTCGTGTTGCTGTAGGGACCATCTTCGAGATTGGTCGCAAACTCCGTCGTCTTGGCATAGCTATAAACGATGTTCAAGCTCTTTGCATCGACGAGGAGCAAGTCATCGTAACGGAAGATTTTCGCGGCTCGAGCGAATACGGGGTGAAACTGTTCGTGAACCGAACGATAACTACTTCGGTCCGTTGGGGCGGATTCTAATAGTCCCTTGTCGTCGTAAGGATGAGGGTTGGCAGCGATGTAGTGGTACTGCAAGAACTTCGACGCGGGGGACTGAGGCAAGTATTGTTCGATGATGGGTTCACCATCAACATACTTCTTCAGTTCGGGAATAAAGGAGTTCGCGTAAAAGAGCCTCAAAGCTTCCTCAGGCTCGCCGACATGTTGGTCTTTGGGAATTTGGGAGAAAGCATCGGAGAAAGCTTTCATACCCTCTGTCACCATCCGGCTATCGGACATGCTGATAACCTGGTCTCGTAGTGACTCGAGTTTTGTTTTCAAAGCAGAAGTCTTCGCAACCTGAATCCCCCGCAACTGGTTAGCTACCGTTCGTTCAAGTGCGGTTTTCCCCGTTTGATAACCGATCCAAGCCATCACGGCTAATGACGAAAGTGCCACGGCCAGAAACAGAAGAATCATTTTGGACTGGATGCTCAGTCGCTGGAACCCAAACATAAGAGTCTACCTGTTGTGGATAAAAACACCGAACGAGACGGGACGCAATTGGCTGATCCGGCGGCGGCAAGGATATCTGTTATCGCCTACAAGGAGCGCAAGAAAACCATGCATTAGCCTAGTTTTTCGGATAGGATCAACGTTTTGCGGGGGAGTTTTGGTTTGTAGCAATTAGACGGATTATTCCATGTTTTCAAACTTCGGCAAGTTTTCTTCTTGGGGGCGACGGATCGCTTGGGTTTTACTTTGCGAATGTTGTCTTTTTTTGTGGGGCAATCCAGTCACGTATCAAGCGGAGGTAACTGGGGAATACAAATACCGGGAGCTGGATGTATGCGGTTGGCAAGTGAAAATTCGAGAAGAATTAGAATCGGAGTCGGAGAATGCAGAGCAGATGCAAGAGGCCTTGTTGCAATTGCGAGAGCAGCTACAGGAGGTAGAGCGTATTGTGCCCAAGGAAGCGGTGCGAAAGTTGAAGCAAGTAGTTTTATGGTTTTCACCAGAATACGACGGGACGCCACCTCGAGCCGAGTATCACCCGGGTGCTGAATGGTTGCGAGAGAACGGCCGTGACCCAAAGATGGTTCGTGGAGTAGAATTCACCAATGTTAAGGTTTTTAGACAAGAGCGAAAACGGATGCCCAATTTCGTTTTGCATGAGTTGGCGCACGCATTTCATCACCAAGTTCTTGAAAATGGCTTTGATAACCCGCAAATCCGACAGCTTTACCTCAAAGCAAAGGAAGGTGGAGCGTATGACCAAGTCGAGCAACGGTTCGGGGATGGTAGAAGCAAGATGGTGCGGGCTTATGGGATGAACAACCCGGCAGAGTATTTTGCGGAGGGGACGGAAGCCTATTTTACAACCAATGATTTTTATCCGTTTGATCGAAGTCAGTTACGCAAGCATGATCCGGGTTTGGAGGAGGCCTTGGGGCAGTTATGGGGCAAGGACACATCCACTGAATAGCTCGCGGGCACTGAATAGCTCGCGGGCACTGAATAGCTCGCGGGCACTGAATAGCTCGCGGGCACTGAATAGCTCGCGGGCACTGAATAGCTCGCGGCCACTGAATAGCTCGCGGCCACTGAACAACTCGCAAACCTCTGTCCGCACCCTCATTGATCTCGCCCAGCACCAGCACAGGGGCGGGGCTTCGCCATTGCAATCCCCTACAAGACCGAACGAAGCCGGCATGAAATGCTAGCTGGCCGTTGCTCTTTTCAGCTCGTGATCGGTGCCACCCAAAAATTGAATCCAGGAACTTAGCTAGCAACCCCCGGCGCGCGATCGGTGCCACCCACGGATGGCGCGTGGTATAGCTAGCAACCCCCGGCGCGCGATCGGTGCCACCCACGGATGGCGTGAGTACAAACCCGGGCTTCAAGGAGATGTGGCAAAGGAAGCTTGGC
>JBIJCS010000273.1:0-6650 GCA_044344575.1 Pirellula sp.
GAACGGTGGCTACGAGAGTGCGGTGGATGTGGCGAGGAAGATCTCCACCGTCTGGCGAACGGTGGCTACGAGAGTGCGGTGGAAGTGGCGAGGAAGATCTCCACCGTCTGGCGAGCGGTGGCTACGGGAGAAGGGTGGATGTCGCGAGGAAGATCTCCACCGTCTGGCGAACGGTGGCTACGAGAGTGCGGTGGAAGTGGCGAGGAAGATCTCCACCGTCTGGCGAACGGTGGCTACGAGAGTGCGGTGGAAGTGGCGAGGAAGATCTCCACCGTCTGGCGAACGGTGGCTACGAGAGAACGGTGGATGCGGGAGAACGGTGGATGCTGCTGATGTAGCCACCCGCTGCCAAGCGGTGGAGGTGGCGAGGAAAACTACCACCGTCTGGCGAACGGTGGCTACGGGCGAACGGTGGCTACGGGAGAACGGTGGATGTCGCGAGGAAGATCTCCACCGTCTGGCGAACGGTGGCTACGGGCGAACGGTGGCTACGGGAGATCGGTGGATGTCGCGAGGAAGATCTCCACCGTCTGGCGAACGGTGGCTACGAGAGTGCGGTGGATGTTGCGAGGAAAATCTCCACCGTCTGGCGAACGGTGGCTACGAGAGAAGGGTGGAAGTGGCGAGGAAGATCTCCACCGTCTGGCGAACGGTGGCTACGGGCGAACGGTGGCTACGGGCGAACGGCGCGGCTCAGGTATCGATGCCACTGTCCGGCTTGGCCGGCTTGGCTTGTTTCTCCTCGGTCTCCTTCTTCTCACGCCAAGGCTTCTTTTCTTGGTAGCTCTTGAGCTCTTCCTTCAATTGGTCCAATTGCTCATTCTCGTCCTTGCTACCTAGCTCCACCGCTTTTGTCGAAAACTCAATCGCTTTCTCAAAATCCCCGGTCTCCGCATACGCTGCCGCCAACGTACTGAGAATGTGAGCTTCGGAGTACTTGGTCAACTCGCACGCTCTCAACCCGAGCTCCAAGGCTCGCTTGCCATTCCTTACCGATTCCTCTGGACTGGTGGATAATACCCAAGACAAATTGTTGAGGATTCCGGAAAGCTCGTCTTGATCGTCCTCTGAAGCGTTTTCGATGGCCGACTCAAAATCAGCAATTGCATCGGTATGACGCCCTAGTGCTAGCAAGATATCTCCCCGCAATCGCAATGCGCGCCAATCCGTCTCCTCGGCTTGGACCAAACGATCGGCGATGCGCAACGCTTTGCGAGGTCGGTCGTCCATCTGGTACATTCCTGCCAATTGCATGAGCAACATCCGGTTCTCGGGGTTGGCTTGTACCAATCGTTCCAAATCCGCGATCGCTTCTGCGTAACGCTTTTCTTGGATCGCGATATCCATCCGCAACAGAGCCAGATCCGGCAATTCCGGACGCTTTTGCTCCATCCATTCAATGTCTTTTTTCGCTTGCTCTAAATCCTTCAATGCTAAGCTGATTCGGATTCGGTTGAGGTAGGCGTCCAAGTTCTCTTCGCTCAGCTCGATCGCTTTGTCTGCATCCCCCTTCGCTGCCTTCAACTTTTCATTTAATTTCTCGCCCGTTGCTTGCGCCATCAACACCCCGGATCGCAACGAGTAGAGGTAGCTGGTCTTCTCATCCTTGGCAATCCGCTCGTTGAGGAAGGTTTCTGCCTCATCGATCTTTTCGTTTTGGACCAAGATCACTACTAGGCGTCGTATCGCATACTCGTTGTCTGGTTGCGCTTCCAAAAACTTGCGAACAATCTTTTCGGCTTCGTCAAATCGTCCGACCGCAGATAACGACTCAACTGTCAATTGCACCGCTTTTTCGTTTTCGGGATTTACTTCGATCGCTCGAATCAAGTCCGCGATTCGCTCGTCGATGTCTTGTCGAGAAATCGAACGCATAATGATGACGTCCGCCAACTTGTTCCGTACTTGTGGATCCTTGTCCCCTGCATCAAGCATCCCCTGCAGCTTCGATTGGGCTTGATCAAGTGCATCGGCACTCTTGGCCAGCTCTTGGCGGGCCAAGTGAATCCGGGCTTTGAGCACATAAGCATCGATCATGCTCGGATCGAATTCGATTGCGGTTTGCAGATCCAGCATGGCTTCGTTGGTTACTCGCGTGGCTCGGTTTTGGGGAACCCGAGCACCGGAGATCTCTTCGAGCGTGCTCTGCGCTCGCTGCATCGCGGCCGCCGCCAACATCCGCTTTGCATCTGCTGTGTCGAGCTCATCGAGCCCTAGTTCCAACGCTTTTTTGCAAAGCTCAATTACCTTCCCTAATCCCTCTTTTGAGCCTTCGGTGACCCGGATCCGGCTCGCTTCCTCAAAAGCCTCCAGTCCCTTGTAATCATCCGTTTCTTCTTGCTTCGCAGTTGGCTTTTCTTGCGTTGCGGTATCTTGTGCTACGGCTAGTTTTCCGAAAAAACCGATCCTTAGGTGACCGAACCCGAGCAGTTCGGCGTCCAAGCCCCCGAAACCCAGGGCCCAAACCATGCCACCGGCTACATAGCTGCGTAGACGACGGCGAGCAGCTTGACGATCCTTCCGAGAGCCTACGCCCAAGATTGAAATGCGCGACACAATGAACCTCTTCGAGAGTTTGACGATCCGAACTTGTGAAACCAACGATCTACCACCGGCCACTCCATTGACAAAAGCTGCGATAGGCCTTTGTATTGTAGCCTTTCCATTGTAGCGTTTGGGCACCCCGCGAGGTAAGACAATCCTTTCCAAAGATCGGGACGCCGAATCGTTCAGGGCTTGTTCCACCAAAGCCAACCCAAGTCACGGCCTACCGAAAGCACCGCATGAGTTCCCAGGACAAAGCCCCTTTTCAACTCTTTCACCTCGACGAGTCCGACCAAGGCTCCGTGCTCGAGCGCGCTTTGAAACGTCGTCTCGAAGGAACCAGTTGGGGGGAGATTCGAGAAGCTATCCGCAGGCGTAAAGTTCAAGTCAACGGAAACCTATGCCTCGACCCTGTCCGCAAAGTTACTGGGAAAGATGTAGTAAAACTATGGCGAGAGTCTCTGCCAAAACCGATCGAAGCCTCGGACATCCGAATTGTGCATGTCGATGATTTCCTCGTCGTGGTGGAAAAACCTGCTGGAATCACCAGCGTTCGACACTTCGAAGAGCGCAATCTCCCTGATAAACGCCGCCAGCTACAACCCACCCTTGAGGAGCTTTTACCGCTCTCGTTGTTACAGCATTTTTTACGCCATGGTCGCTCGGATCGTTCTCAGAAAAAACTTCCAAATTCCCCAAGTGAGCTCAAAGACTGGCGTCCGGAAGAACGAAGAAATCTCGAGCATAAACTCAATAAACTACGTGTCATCGCTGTGCATCGATTAGATCGCGACACTAGTGGCCTGATGCTCTTTGCTCGCACTGAGAGCATCGCACGATCCCTGATCGAGGCTTTCAAACACCACCGAGTCGTTCGGAAATACCATGCTCTCGTCCACGGGCACCCGGAAGCGAGAACCATCGATTCGATCCTCATTCGAGACCGAGGCGACGGCCATCGCGGTACAAAGCCTCCTACCGCCACGGAACCCGACCCAACCGAACAACGCGCCATCACTCATTTCAAGCCTGTCGAAAAAATCGGCCCGTACAGCCTCATCGAATGTCAGCTTGAAACCGGTAGAACACACCAAATCCGAATCCACCTCTCCGAGGCCGGTCACCTGCTGTGTGGCGACCCGATCTACTGCAAACGGCCCGACGGAGGCCTCATCCCAGATTCCAGCGAAGCACCGCGTCAAGCACTCCATTCAGCAACCCTTTCCTTCCAACATCCGATCTCCGAGGAAACACTTGAATTCAAAATGCCTTGGCCTGCCGACTTGCACCGCTGGCTTACTTCCCTGAGGCAAAAGCATTCCAAACAGTAATCCTGCCAATCTTTTCTACCCTCCTCCAAAGCACCCAAGCATTTTGAGGTTTTCCCTTTTGACCCTATTTGCTTTTGCAAGTTACCACAACCTGTGTTAGCCTTGACCCCGTCGATCGTTACATCCCCCTCACTCCGCGACCCCTCATAACGACCTCGCAATGCTACGCTACTGGACCGCCGGTGAATCTCACGGCAAAGCCCTCATCGCCCTGATCGATGGATTCCCTGCCGGACTGACGATCGACGAAGCCTTCATCAACCACGAATTGCGGCTTCGCCAAGGTGGCTATGGCCGTGGTGGACGCCAAAAACTAGAGCAAGACACGGTCGATGTTCTTACCGGTGTTTGGCAATCCAAGACACTTGGATCCCCGATCACTCTTCAAGTCGTCAACAACGACTACAAGCTCGAACGCCTTAAAGAGCTTGAGCGTCCTCGGCCTGGACACGCCGATTTGACTGGAGCCATCAAATACCTTGGATCGATTCGAGGCGTTTTGGAGCGTTCGAGCGCTCGAGAGACTGCCGTCCGCGTTGCAGCCGGCGCACTGGCTCGTCTGCTGCTGCGTGAATTCGGCATCGAAACTATTGGATACGTCGTCGAACTCGGTGAGATGAACCTTGGCTCTCAAGGAACCAAAGAGCTCTCCATCGCGCAGACCCGTGCGCTGAGGGACCAAAGCTCCATCTATTCGGTCCAACCCGCAGCAGATTCACAAGCGGAGAAGTACATCGACCAAATGGCCGACGAAGGGGACACCCTCGGTGGTGTGATCGAAGTCCGCGTCGATGGACTACCCTTCGGGCTCGGTACCCATGCGCAATGGGATCGGAAACTCGATGGCAAACTTGCCCAAGCGGTTATGGCCGTCCAAGCGATTAAAGGAGTCGAAATTGGACTTGGGTTCGAAGCCGCTCGCAGGCGAGGATCTCAAGTCCACGATCCAATCCATCACGATCCGAGCCTTGCGCACCTTCCTCACCTCGGCTACGTTCGCCCTTCGAACAACGCTGGTGGTCTCGAAGGTGGAATGACCAATGGACAGAGCCTCATTCTGCGCGCGGCCAAAAAACCGATCAGCACCCTTCGCAAACCTCTCGACTCGATCCGCATGGAAGACAAGCAGCCCCATCGCGCGAACTATGAACGAAGTGATGTGTGCGCTATTTCTGCCGCTGCGATCATCGTTGAGCATGTGGTCGCCTTCGAAATCGCTTCTGCGCTCGTGGAAAAATTTGGTGGCGATAGCCTCATCGAGATGAAAGCACGCTACGATTTATTCATGAAACTCGCCCGTGAACGCTAGTCCGGTCGACGGTACCACCACTGCGTGTTGTCGTGCCCCATCCTATTTGCAATCTTCCCCATTCTATTTGCAATCTTCTAGGAGCAATTGTCATGCGAATTGCACTCTCCCCTCGCGGAGCTTTCTCTTGTATTCAACGGACTATTGCCGCAAGCCTCCTGCTTGGTTTCTTTCTGCTTGGTCTTGGTTCTTTCTCGGGTCCACCCACATTTGCCGATGGTCCGGCGGACAACAAGGTCGAAAACATTCGACCTATCCCACCATTGGGAATCGAAGTCCCAGCAGGGGAGCGAGAGGGGATTGTCCAAGCCCTTGCGCCATTACAGCAAGCTGTCGAGCAATTGCGCAACGACAAAAATCCTATCGCCCAAAAGTACTTACCCGATGTTGAGATTTTCTCCCGTGCCGTTGAGATCGCGCTCAACGAAAACGGTTTCTTTGAGCCGGCTGACTTTGATCGTGCAAAAGAACTGATCGCAGAAGGAATACGCCGCAGCGAAGTCCTCCTCAAAAATGATCTTCTTCGAACCGCAACGCCTCAAACCGAAAAAGGGCACATGTTTTGGTGGTGGCCAGCGAATGGTCTTACCGTCCGTGGCTTTCGCTCCCGGCTTGATGGCTCCGTACAACCCTACGGAGTTGTATTGAACGGCTCTTTCGCGCAACCAAGTGGTCGCCGTGCCGACGTATGGTGCCGAGGACGAAGTGAAAAGGGGCTTGAGTTGCAGTTCCTTTCCACTCGGATGAAGAACCGCGATCCGGCTCCCGAAGTTGGAGTCGCAGTGATGATTCATCCGTTCGGTCGTTATTGCAATGCAAACAAACTTGCGGGTGAAGTTGACACGCTCGAAGCCATCGAACACGCTTCGACGCAATATCCGTTCGATGCTCACCGAGTTGCCATGCGAGGTTTCTCGATGGGGGGCGCAGCGGCTTGGCACATGGCTGTTCACTATCCAGATCGTTGGTTTGCTGCCACCCCTGGTGCAGGTTTTTCCGAGACGCCAGATTTTCTCAAAGTTTTCCAGTCCGAAGAGCTCAAGCCCTACTGGTTTGAAGAGAAACTTTGGCAAATGTACGACTGCCCAGTGTGGGTTGAAAACTTAAAATTGGTTCCGACGATTGCCTACAGCGGGCAGCTTGATAAACAAAAACAAGCGGCAGACATCATGGCAAAGGCGAGTTGGAACTTGCCCGAGCTCGATCGGTTTGAACTTACACACATCGTTGCTCCAAACACAGCTCATACGATTGCTCCGGAGGCGCGACAAGAGATCGAACGACGGTTGAGCCTGCTCGATCCCGGCGCGGAGCGTCCCTCCATTCCAACGAGCTTCTCGTTCACCACTCCCACGCTGCGGTACAACCGAGCGCATTGGATTTCCATCGATGCCCTTCAAGAGCATTGGGTCCCATCGAAAATCGCCGTCAACACCATTCTGACGCCAGAAGACAACGGAAAGGGA
>JBIJCS010000274.1:0-6641 GCA_044344575.1 Pirellula sp.
CTCCTCCGAAAACGCCACAAAACATTTCGAAAACGCAATCCGACCCATCCTCGTCGAACATTGCCTCTCCTGCCACGGACCAGAAAAAGCAGAAGCATCCCTGAGACTCGACCGCCCCGATACCTTCCGCCAAGGTGGTGATTCCGGTGCCCTCGTCGATCCGAACTCGACCGACAGCTTGCTCGTGCAAGCCGTCAAACACCTCGGCCCCGAAATGCCTCCAAACCGCAAACTCTCCGACGAACAAATCCAAGCCATCGAAATCTGGGTCCGAGATGGCGCCCCCTGGCCTCAATACGCAAACGAACTAAAACCCAAAAACGCCACAGACACAATCACTCCCGATGATCGAAAATACTGGTTCTTCCAACCCATCGAACCTCTCCAACCTCCCCCATCCCACCACTCCCATCCCATCGACGCATTCATCCAACAAAAACTCACCGAGAAAAATCTCTCCATCAGCCCCAACGCGCCTCGGAATACTCTCGTCCGACGCCTCTACCTCGATCTCCTCGGACTCCCACCTACCCCCGAAGAATTACAACGCATCAGCGATAACTCCATCTCCTACGAACAACTCGTCGATCAACTCCTCCAAGACCCACGCTACGGTGAACGCTGGGCCCGCTATTGGCTCGACCTCGTACGATTCGCTGAATCCGACGGTTACAAACAAGACGATTTTCGTCCCACCGCCTACCGCTATCGCGACTACGTCATCCAAGCCTTCAACGAAGATATCCCCTATAGCCAATTTGTACTCGAACAACTCGCCGGCGATGAAATCGATCCAATGTCCAATCGTATGAACGCCGCTACCGGCTACCTACGCCACTGGATCTATGAATACAACCAACGCGACGTACGTACCCAATGGGATAACATCCTCAATGACCTGACCGATGTAACAGGCGAAGTCTTCCTCGGAATGGGTTTCTCCTGCGCTCGATGCCACGATCACAAATTCGACCCCATCCTCCAACAAGATTACTATCAGCTCCAAGCCTTCTTCGCACCCATCGAACCCCGCTACGATATCCCTTCCGACCAACAAGACTATCAACGATGGTTAACCGAGGAAGCCGCTTGGAAAGAATCCGCAAAGAACGTTCAAGAAGCGATGCAAGCCCTCGAACAACCTATACGAGAACAAGCCCTGCAAGCCGGTATCGAAAAATTCCCACCTGATGTACGCCCAATCCTGCAAATCCCCGAACCACAACGACCCGCAAACCAACGCGCGATCGCAATCCTCGCCTACCTACAAATCGAACGCGAAGACAAAGGCATCGACTTCGCCAAAAAACTTCAAGGTGATCAACTCGCTCAATGGAAAGAACTCAAAACACAATGGGATGCTCTACTGAAACAACGTCCAAAACCACCTGAAATGGCCCTCACAGTTCGCGATGGAACCAAACTTCCCACCGGAATCCAACTCCCCGGAAAACCCAATCATCCAGTCGTCAATCCCGATGTCCCCACCGTGCTCGAACCATCACTCCACTCCATCCTGCATACCACCCCCACCTCCGAATCTTCCGGCCAACGTACCGCCTTAGCTCGCTGGATCACCGCTGAACAAAACCCCATGCCCTGGAGAGTTCTCGCGAACCGAATCTGGCAACACCACTTCGGAAAAGGACTCGTCGCAAACGCAAGCGACTTCGGACGTCTCGGCCCCCCACCAACACACCCCGAACTACTCGACTTTCTTGCCTCTGAACTCATCGATAACGAAGGACGCCTCAAAGCACTCCACCGACTTATTGTCACCTCCGATACGTTCAAACAATCAAGCTACCCAGAACAATGGACTCAAGCCTATACGATCGATAGCGACAACACTCTCCTCTGGCGATTCACCCCACGACGCATGGACGCTGAACAAATACGTGACTCAATCCTCCAAGCCGTCGGCACCCTCGATCCCCGCTCCGGTGGCCCCTCCGACTCGAAAGACTCCCATCGACGCTCGATCTATCAACGTATTCTCAGAAATGCACCCCACCCATTCCTCGCCTCCTTCGACGCTCCCGATGGCAGCTCCTCGGTCGCCATTCGAAACAGAACCACCACTCCTCTACAAGCACTCGTGCTGACCAACTCCAACTGGATGCTCGACCGCGCCGATGATCTCGCAAAAATCCTCACCGAAAACGACGCGCATGACGCCCAACGAGTACAAGTCGCATTCCAACGCGTCTTGCTCAGAAACCCAACCCCAGATGAACAACAATGGGTGCTCGATATGATCGAATCCCTCAAAACTTCCGAACCCCAAATCAGTGAACTACTCATTTGGCGAGAAGTCGCCCACGCTCTGCTCAATACCAATAGCTTCCTGTACATCGAATAAACCAACCAAGTCCAATGAGAATGATCCCATCCAGCCACCTACACCACTTCGATCGCCGCCGTATGCTGCAACTCGCCGGCAATGGATTTGGACTGATCGCCCTCGAAGCCATTCTGCAACAAACCAACCTGCAACAGGCTATCGCAGATCCATTCCAAACCACTCCACAACACACAGGTAAACCCCATCATGACGCCAAAGCTAAAAACGTGATCTTCCTATTTATGGAAGGAGGCCCAAGCCACATCGATCTCTTTGACCCCAAACCCAAACTACAATCGCTCGCCGGACAACCACTACCAAGCAGCTTCAAACCTGTCATCACCCCCATGGGTGAATACAACGCTCCTCTCATGCCCAGCAAAAGAAGCTGGAAACAATACGGACAATCCGGAACCTGGGTCTCCGACTGGCTTCCCCATACCGCACAACTTGCCGATGAACTCGCCATCGTCCGATCCTGCTGGGGAAACGGCTTGAATCACTCCAACGGAGTTTGCCAAATGAACTCCGGATCCATCTTCGGAGGTAGACCAAGCCTCGGTGCTTGGGCTACCTATGGTCTAGGTACCGAAAACAACTCTCTCCCAGCCTTCGTCGTCATGGAAGATGAACCAGGCAAAGTAATCAATGGACCCCGTAACTGGAGCTCAGGCTTCATGCCAGCTACCTACCAAGGCACAGCACTGAACGGAGGAAACGAACCCATTCGACACCTGAACCCTCCCGCCGATCGCGCTGCTGCTACTACACCCAACGCAAAACGACGATTGATCGACGCCCTCAATCGACAACACCAAAGTACCCGAACCATCGACTCCGAACTCGATGCTCGCATCCGCGCCTACGAACTCGCTTACCGTATGCAAGCCCAAGCCCCCGAAGCTGTCGATCTCACCCAGGAATCACACTCCACACTGCAACTCTACGGCATCGACGAAAAAGAAACTCACACCTTCGGAAAACAATGCCTCCTCGCCAGACGCCTCGTCGAACGCGGTGTGCGCTTCATCCAACTCTATCACGGCGCCGGTAGCCGCTGGGACGCACATGCAGGTATCGAGAAAAATCACTCCTCACTTTGCAAGTCCTCCGACCGACCCATCGCAGGACTCCTGACCGACCTGAAACAACGCGGCCTGCTCGACTCAACCCTCGTTATCTGGGGCGGCGAATTCGGACGAACTCCCATGAGCGAAAAAGGAGACGGAAGAGACCATAACCCAAACGGTTTTACCATGTGGTTCGCAGGCGGCGGTGTGCGCGGTGGTCAAACCATCGGCTCGACCGACGAAATCGGACTCCACGCCGTCGAAGACCGCCTCCATATCCACGACCTACACGCCACAATCCTACACCTAATCGGAATCGATCACTGGAAACTCGTCTATCCACACCAAGGCCGACCCGAACGCGCAACCCAAAACGAAGGAAAAGTCTGCGCAAAACTCATCGCCTAATCTTCTCCAACCAGGGCTTGATTCCTTGCCCACTTTCCCGGTATCGTACCCCCCAAAGACTCAGTACACCCACTGAGAACCCAACCAATACACTCCTCGTGTATTGCTAGCTATCGACTAAACGACCTTCCCTTGCTCGGATGCCATGGAAACTATCGAGGAAACCCAAGCCCAAGTCATGGAATACCTGACAAAGGTCGTCGGCACCCAACCCCATCTCGAGGATTCACTCGCCATGATCGGAATCGATTCCGTCGCCATGGCAGAAATGACCTTCGAACTCGAAAAACGTTTCGGGATCAAAATCGATGACGAAATTCTCGATGTCGAATCCGTTCGACAACTCGTTGAGTACCTGCACTCTCGCAAAAAATAGTAATCAACCTACGAAAAGATTACTGCCACCACTCCCTGCGAATTTAGCGCACCCATGTTGCGAACTTGTTCCTCGCAACCTCTCTCAAAACAGCCGTTAGCCCCCGCTTCGATGGGTGATTCCGCAACCAATCCATCGCCTCCGCAACCTCCACGGGTTCGCCCCTCAAACTTCCCTTACCCGTCATCCTTCCCAACCACTCTAACGACTCCTCGCTATAGCGGAACAAGTCCCCTTCGGATCGAATCGTCTCCGCATCTGCCACCCCCTCCGACCGACAAGCTCGCGCAAAGGCAACGCCAAAACGCTCCTCTAGCCACTTCGTCTGGGCTTCCAACTCCACGTAAAGCGGCGCAATCAACTCGTTAGAAAATCGCACTGTAGGACCCTCGAGCTTCTCTAGAAGATTCCTCAAAACCCAGTCCTTGAGCAACGCCAGCCTACCCTGACCAAAGCCAGGACCCAACTTGCGATACGTGTAAAGCAATCGAATTGCAGGTAGTGACAAACTATCGTTCGAGCGCCGAACGCGATGAACATCAAAAACAATCCCCTGCGATTGACAAAAATCTCGCACCGAACAACCACCAGGAAACCGCTCAGGAAGAAACTGACTTACCTCGACGTTCTCCTTGCTAAATACGTCCTCAAGCAACTCCACGCGTGTTTGATAATCCAAAATCTGCCGTGCAATGAATGGAAGTATCTCATGACTAATCCCCATCTTCACTTGCTGCTGAAACGCACTCTGCAACCAAGCCGCCCACGGCCGTACGTAAGCGACGACCTTGACTTCGCATTCCAACTCATCCATCACCCGCCGCAGTGACTTAAGCTCCCCGTGCTGCATCTCCCACCCATTTTCGGCAGAGATTACCAAAGTCTCTTTACAACGTCTCGCCCGGGCAATCTCGCGTTCAAGCACCCGGTGGCAACGGATACGGTCGCGCTCAATCGCTTCTGACGCGATTCCTCGCTGTTGATGATAATAGAAAGCCGCCGGATTTTCCGTAAACATCGTCGCAACTGCACGGCATGCATTGGTCTGATCATGACCGAAATCGATGTACCGAAAATTCCTATCCCGTAAACCAAAATACAGAGACTCCTGAATCGACGAAGTACCAGTCTTGGGCATCCCTATATGCAATATACAACGTACCATGCAACCCTCTTCCCATTTGCTATCCACCCACAAACCGCATGCTTGTTCTAAAAATGCTCTCGCCCCCGGACTTTGTCCTTCGCTTTCATCCTCTCAACAGTAAACTACTATCGCAAGTTCCGAAATGATAATGCTCCATAAATTAACTGCGATGCGAATCCTTCAAATCAATCACCAGTTCCCCCCCTTTTCACGCCAAGGCTCCGAACTGCACTGCTGGCAATTGAGCAAATCTCTCGCTGCCACCGACGATGTCTCCGTATTTCACCTTTCAGAAATCCCCCAAAAAAAACCAAGACGTATCGATCGCTCCACCAGTGACGGTTGCAAAATCTATCACGGTATCGACGGCGGGCACTACGCTCGTGTCGCCAACTGGAAAAACCCTATCCTGCAAAAGCAATTCCGGTCCGTCCTCCATGAATGCCAACCGGAAATCGTTCACTTCCACAATTTCCTAAGCCTCGGCGATGATCTTCCCTCCATCGCTAAACAATCAGGTGCCGCCGTCGTCTACACCCTGCACGACTACGGACTCGTCTGCCCAAACCACCTCCTTCTACGCACCGATGGTGCAATCTGCGGCAAGTCCGATGGAAACTTCTTCCAAGATTGCTGCCCCGTTCCCATCCGTGCAATCGGTGGAAAACCTAAACCCAATACCAACGCTCCTTGGATTCGCAAACACATCCCACCCCTCTCACGCTGGCAAGTCTTCGCAAACCAACAAGCCAACCCAATCATTCGCACACTGCTCAAATCCGCCCTCACCATCCCCAAAGCAATCTACGGCAACCCTCAAACCGCTTCCTTCGAAGAAAAAAAGAACTTCTACCTCGAACACTCCAAACGCATCTTCAATGACGTAGACCTGTTCATCAGCCCTAGCAAATTCCTCCTCGAAAAATATGTATCATGCGGTCTAAACCGCGATAAAGTCCATTTCATCCGCTACGGTATGCGGCCAATGCAAGCCCAACCTAGAACTCCTTCCAAAGACGGCAAACTCCGCTTCGGCTTCATCGGTGCCTTCCACTCCCACAAAGGTCTCGAAGTCCTTCTCGAAGCCTTCCGAGGTCTCGGTGATCGAGCACACCTACATATCCACGGCTCGTGCTTCGGTGGACCCGTCGCAGAAAGCTACTGGAATCGTATCACCCAAAATGCTCCCGAAGGCTTCCACTTCTTCGGCGCTTACAAAAACGAAGACCTCGAGACGATCCTCGCAACCCTCGATGTAGTTGTCGTACCAAGCATCTGGTTCGAAAACTCACCCTT
>JBIJCS010000275.1:0-6631 GCA_044344575.1 Pirellula sp.
TTTATCGAGCTGCCGTTGCAGGGTATCCCGATTCTTGGAGATCTCTTGCAATGACACTTGATGTAGCTCCAGTGCCTCATTCGCCTGGTGACGCCGTTGTTGTGCGTCTCCTAGTCGCGCTTCGGAATCGTCGATTTGCTGCTTGAGTTGATCGATCGAATTTTCAATCTCGGCGAGCTTCAGATCAAGCGAATCGAGGGACTCCTGAGCCACTTGAACATGGTGATTGCGTTCGTGGGTGTCTTGTAATAGCTGCTCAAGGGTCGTCTTCAAACCATCGATACGCTGCTCTAAACGCGCACTCTCGACACGTTTCTCGATCAACTCGTTGTTATACTGTCGACTGATCGACTCGAGCCCTTCGAGGCTCTTCTCAAGCACAGCGCATTGTCGCTGAAAATCTTCTCCCGATTTTTGCCACCGGTCTAGTTCGGATTTCAAATCCGCGACCAGCGTCAACAAGGCTGCTTCGTGCCCCAATCGCTCAGAAAGATCCATTTGTTTATTGTCGATGTCTACTTGCATCGCCGCGACCCGATCTGCCATCGCAGTCATACGCTCTTGCAACGTCGCCAATGAGCGATCGGCTTGATGCACCAAAGCCTCTGACCCCTTCGCATTCTCAACCGCCTCGCGATGCTCAGACTGCGTTAAAGCAAACGTATCCCGAGCCGATGTATATTGCTCTTGCAAGTGGTCGATTTGTTCCTGGGTCGCAAGCATTTCACTGCGACGAGATACCAAACCCAGCCCCGCTTGCAAGGATCCGATCGTAATGCTCCCATCACTATCGACCAATTGGCATTCCGCCGTGACAAATCGCAATCCAGCCCCGCGCAAGTGACTCAGTTCCAAAGCGGTGGTCAACGATTCGACAAACCAAGTTGTTCCGAGCAGTGAGCGAACTAGCGGTTCATGATGCGAATCAAATTGAACCAATCGATCAGCCCTACCAAGCACGCCTCGCAACCCCTCGAGTTGGATCTTTTCTCCGGTTCTGCGAGCCGGCAAACGATCGAGCCGCAAGAGTGTTACACGCCCCTCCGGCGCGATTCGCCCCTCCTGAATCCAATCGATCACTTGTCCATCTGCCAAAACAACTGCATCGGAATGCGATCCCAACGCGACGTCTACCAGCGGTGCCATATGCAATTCGGAAGAAATCAAGTCCGCGACAATCCCTTGGATCGATTTCGCGCCCCGTTCGATAATGCTTCGCTCGATCGAAAATGGATCGGACTGTTTCGCAGATTCCACAAGCCGTTGTGCTGCGCGGAGTAACTGCTGACCTCCCTTTTCAGCTACGGTGAATTGGTCTTCCAGTTCCTCAAGCACCCGATAGCGTTCTTTGAGCCCCTCGACTCTCGATTGTAACTCTAATAGTTCCTGCCGTTGTTGATCTTGAGTACGTGTAATCGAATGCAATTGGTCAATCGCTAAGTCTCGCGCCAACTGCGCATTGCGATGCTCCTCCACCGCAGCTTGCTTCTGCATCTCCAGTTGCTTCAGGCTAGCCTGTAATCGCGTCATCTGGTCGATAAGTGCCGCATGATCGCTCTTCGTACGCTCAATCCCCTCGGTCGCTTGCTCTAACTGCGTTTCATGCAACGAGATATCATATTGGCATTTGTGAATCCCTTCACGTGCCGATTGGGCATTCGATCGCATCCCCTCCAATTCCGCACGCACTTCAAGCACTCGCGCGTCGTGTGCCACTGTCTGCTGTTCGATCTCTTCAGCCTTCGTTGCCCATATTCCGCGCTGCGATTGAAGTTCGTCGAGGTCACGCCGACGCTCCTGTATCTCACTTTCACTGAGCGTGACCCGTCGCTGTAGCGACTCGATTCGATCTCTCAAGTTGGACTGTTCTGCTACCCAATCCAACTGCCGCTGCCTCGCAGACGCTAACTCTGCGGTCTTCTGAGCATGGATTGTCTGTGTATCGAGTATCTCTTGATTGCAAGATTCTAATTCTGCCTGCAAGTGAGACTGTTGCTCCATTGCGGCATCGACCTGCTGCTGATAGGAAGCCGACTGCTCCTGCAAAGCCTGCCTCTGTGCGTCCGCCTCGGTGATCTTTGATGTAACACGCTGAAGACTCTGCTCGAGCTCGCGATGTTCCAAGCGACCCAATTGCACCCGCTTGCGATGCATCTTCGCCGTCAACTCGCGATATCGCTGCGCCCGCGTCGCTTGCGACTTGAGCGTCTGCAATCGTCCACCTACCTCCTCGACAATATCATGCAATCGAACCATGTTCTGGTCGACGCGGCTCAATCGCTTCTCCGCCTCAGCTTTTCTAGCTTTAAACCGAGAGATTCCAGCCGCCTCCTCAAAAATCATCCGTCGATCTTTAGGGGAAGACTGTAACAATCGATCGACCTTGCCTTGCTCGATCAAACTATAAGCATCTACCCCTACTCCGGTGCCCCGAAATAGATCGCGCACATCCTTGAGACGACAAGGTCGGGCATTGATCGAGTACTCACCCTCCCCACTGCGATACACTCTCCGCGAAACTTCTACCTCGTCCGCATCGATACCCAAGATGCGGGTGCGATTGTCCAAGACCAATGTTACCTCGGCACTGTTCGCCGGCTTGCGCCCACCCTCTGCGGAACCCTTAAAGATAACATCCGACATCTCCGATCCACGGAGAGCCTTCGCGCTCTGCGTTCCCAATACCCATTTAATGGCGTCGACGACGTTCGACTTGCCCGATCCGTTCGGACCTACGACCACAGTGATCCCGTCGGGAAAATCGAACCGCGTTCGATCCGCGAAACTTTTAAATCCTACAAGTTCCAGCGCCTTTAACATAGGGAGATC
Organism: Pirellula sp.; assembly: GCA_044344575.1. Classification (GTDB taxonomy): domain Bacteria; phylum Planctomycetota; class Planctomycetia; order Pirellulales; family Pirellulaceae; genus JBKCUI01. The sequence goes on from JBIJCS010000275.1 coordinate 2,830, forward strand.
CGAGCCGGTCGGGTTTAGAACTCTCTCGCTGGAGAAACGGACTTCAGGCCGTCACGACCCTTGCCCTGCGCATCCTTTGCACCGCTATCTCCATCGAAAGACACGGTCTCTGCGTCCACTTCCTCCTCTTCTACCACCTCTTCTTCCTCAACCATTTCGATCGCTTCCTCCGACTTGCCATAAAGACGGCTTGTTCGTGGTAGTGGATGCAAGGCAATAGGTACCGAACAGGATTTGCTCTGCTCGAGAGCGTCCAACAAATGGACAACATCCCCATAATTTCCTTCAATCGCAGGCATCGCCTTTAAGATCGATACCAAATCCGCCGTGTGAATCGATTGAAGTACCTCACCAGATATCGTCCGCTTCGCCACCCGTACCAAGCCACTCGACATCGGAGAAATCCTCAGCGATGGCGTCGGCTCCAACGTTTTCGTCAAGTGGATCTCTGGATTCGCTCCAAATACCACCACTTCCGGTCTCCTCTCCATCGACACAGCTACCAGCGAATGGGAACTCGGTACCTTGACCATGCGGAACGCTTCGCCGATCCTCTCACCAGAGACCATCGGATTGCGCGGATCCTTCAAGTAAAGATAGTGGTACGCTCCAAATCGCAACTCCGGATCGGAATCTTGTAACAACTGCTCCAAGGCTGCTCGAGCCGACGGATGTTCGTTGATGCTCAAGCCAATCAAACAATGCGCTCGATACTTCGGTTGAAATCTCGCGATGTCTTGTAAAATCGCAACGCTCTCCTCCCGGTCAAAATACGCGAGTGAATACGCCGCCTGAAATCGAATCTCATCATCCGGATTCGCCAATCCAACAGTCAAAACATCGATCGCTGCCGTAGAACCTATCGCTTCGAGCTCCCAAGCTGCTTGGCGCGCGGTCTGCGGATTGCCGAGCAAACGCCGGCAACCATCAAGCCGCTCTCGCACCTGAACGTCGTTCTCCGCAAAGCCCAACGCCATAACCGTCCCCAAATAATGAGCGGGATCCAAGCGATACTTAGGCAAAGGCGCCAAGCGAATTTCATAATCGTTCTTCCCCGTCGCTACCGTCTTCTGCTTGCCACCGTCTTGATAGAAAAACCGCTTGTTGATCGCTGTCTCCATCGCCTTGACCACCGACACATGGCGATAATCCGCATTGACAATCACCGCTAAACGACTCGAATCCCTGAGCTTCGCACCTCCCAAGATCACTCCTTTCAGCGCGTTGAACTCTTTCTCTTTCGAATACGACTGCGGGTAGATCAGCAACTCCCCCGATGCAATAGCTTTTTCGTTGCTTCGGCGCAACTGCTTGTTCGTAAGAGAGAAATACTCGAAGAGATGCGACTCCATCAAGTATCCTTCTCGCAAGTCGGTCGCAGTACACTCACTTGAAGACTCAATGATAACGTCAACGATATCCCCTTTGACATCGCAAGCGTTCGCGAAGACACTCAGCTTGGCCGTCGCCGTCGCTGGTGAATCTAAAATCTCTTCTGCTTCTACCACCCCATTGCGACGAATCTCCTCCAACATGACTTCACGCTGCGTACTCGGCCGAACGATACCACCCGTTCCAGGGAGGTTCGTGACCAAACCCAACGCTTCGTATCGCCGAACATTGATCCCCGAAGCTCTCGCGACCTCCCCAATCAACCGCGGTCGATCAGGATCCGCAAGCTTCGCTGCCATCAACTCGGCTTCAATCTCAAACTGCTCTTTCTTGCTCCGCTTAAAGAAGTTCCGACATCCCGGAACAGCGATGAGTACCAGCAGTACCAAAATCACCCCGCGAAAGAAACCCGCCCGCGAGAACACAAGCCGAAACGGCAATGCCTGCCCGGTTGCATGATGCGTCCTTGTCATCGGTGATTGAGCCCTTAAGCGAGACCTAGGTCAGTTCAGAAAGTCCAGAAACTCCCTGATTACCTAGCTTGCCAATCCCGCGTCAAGACGAATCGCCAATGCCAGCAATTCAACTACTCAATGATGATCTGTCCGGGAATCACTTGCCCCGGCCCTAATTCAATCACCTCTCCGCCACCCGCACTCCAATCGTAACCCTCAATTGTCCCATCCATCGGAACGCCAACTTCCATCGGAAAAACACTACCATCCACAGACATCGCCTCTACGCCTCGCCCCGTCAACGCCGGGTCGCTGAATACGGATCCCACCCGCCCCGAACGCATGTCGCTACGAGGCGTCTTGGTCCCATACGTTCCATAGTCATAATCGTAGGGTGATGGACAAATCGAACACCCTGACGCGAACGCCAGCACTCCTATCGCCAAAGTTCCAGCACACTTACTTGCCCCCGTCGAGGCTAGAAATCGATTCATTTGTTTTGCTAGCATGACTTTTCCTTCCGCATTGCGTTGCGTTAAACTATTCGGGTCGGGCCGGGCTTGCCGATGAGCAAAACGGTAACGATGCACGAAAAAGTCACAAAAAAAGGAATCCCATGTCCGAAACGATCTTTTCGAAAATCATCCGTAAAGAGATCCCAGCCAAGATCATTTACGAGGACGATCTTACGCTCGCCTTCATGGATATCCATCCACAGGCCCCCAGCCACTTCCTGGTCATCCCCAAACGTCCGATCCGCTCGTTAGCTGAAGCGACCCTCGAAGACGCACCACTGCTAGGCCATCTCCAAACGGTCATTGCGAAGGTCGCTCAAGAGCAAGGGCTTCAGGAATCTGGCTATCGTGTCGTTACCAATATCGGTAGTGATGGTGGACAAAGTGTTCCTCACCTACACTATCATGTTCTCGGTGGCCGCCCGTTGGCCTGGCCACCAGGATGACAGATGCCCTTTGTCTGAACTCCCCACACGCCTATCCCCGAACCGTCTGGCTATCGTCGATCTCTTGCGAGGTGTCGCCGCCGTCTTCGTCGCTTGGCACCATCTCTCACTTTATGCTCCCCAATCCGACCTAGCCGATCGTGTGTGGCCACGCTTCGGTTTTTTTCTCTACAACCATGCCTTATACGCTGTGGCGATCTTCTTTGTCCTCGCAGGCTTGACCACCAGCTTGTCGCGTTCAACGCCACCTCGCTCATGGACAGAATTCCTACAAACAGCTATCTCTAGGTACCTTCGTCTTGCAATCCCTTACCTTGCGATGCTCGCGGGCTTGCTAACCGTCAATGCAATCGCTGTATCTCAAGGTTACGCGTTACATCTTTATGACCAATTCTCATGGCCTCAATTCGTCTCACACCTATTCTTCTTACAAGATCTCCTTGGCTACGGTAATCTCTCAGCAGGAACGTGGTATCTGTGTATTGATATGCAGTGGTTGCTACTGACGCTTCTGATCGCCTTCGGCTTGCAGAAAACAACTCGAAGCGACCAGCTTCAACACAACCTGACTTGTTTTGCTATTTGCTCGCTCGGAATCAGTTCCGCTTGGTGGTTTAGTCATCGTCCGGAGTTCGAGCCAACTGTCTTGTATTTCTTTTCCCAGCTCGCTCTCGGTTGGCTTCTTGGTATGTATTTGCAAGAAAAAGTTTCTACGCAAATAGTACTGCTTTACACTCTGGCAGTTAGCTGCAGTTTGTTTTTCTACCCTCGTCCCCAGTTGCTGGTTTCTCTCTGCGCTGCAATCCTCATGGGGATCAGTACAAAAAGGCTCCAGCACTGGAAACTGCCTGCCCCTTTGCAATGGCTTAGCAATATCTCATACAGTCTTTTTCTCGTTCATTATCTCGTGCACTCTGTAGTGCTCGCGATGCTTGACCCCTGGGCTTCTCAAAGCCCCGTACAAGCACTCCTCGCGATGGCGATCGCATTTCTT
>JBIJCS010000276.1:0-6623 GCA_044344575.1 Pirellula sp.
GCCAGGCACCTGCGCAAAAACCCATCGGACCCATAAATACTGCCTGGCGCTGATGATCATATCGCTCAACGTCACCGACTCTTTTCCCACCCACTTCCGTTCTTCTTTTTACTGGTGTGCAAATAAAATCACATCAACGACAATCTTGCTAACCAGAGTCAGACGTCCAGCGTATCTCGCTGCAAAGCGTGCCATCGCATGTGTCCCATAAGCGTTGTTTCCGGCGAAGATGAACTTTCGCTCGGGAAACCATTGCATTATCACCACTAGAAGTCCACGCATGATCTCTATGGCAGTTTTGTGACGTCGGCGTTCGACCGTGCAGGTGTTCTTATCGCGATACAACGCGACAAGGACCGGCAACGCAAACGGTCGCCGGGTGTAGGGAAGCTCGATGAGGATGGCAAGAACGATCCATTTGTGGCCGTACCGAAACACCGTGTGCGAGTGCGAACTACGAACTGCATCACGATGCCTCGCTTTGCCATAGACCTTCTTGCCCCGATGTCCATCGACGGTTTCGTCTCCAACGACTTTGATGAAACCATCGGGGGCAAAACGTTTGATGGCATAATGAGCGATAAGCTTGGGGAGCTCCTTGGCTGGCCAAGGTCGATGAGATAACAGCCGATGATAAGTGGATGGATTGACTAATTCGACAAGACTGAGCAGTCTCAATTCATGTTTAGGGAAGCCGCTTTTACCTATACTAATCTTGGGTGAAACACGCTCGCTAGAATGGAGAAAGTCGTGCTTAATCTCTTGGATCGTTTCTGCATCTAGCAGGCTGAAGAAACTACTTAGGCTCGCCTCAGTCCGCTTTCGACGCACACACAGTAATCTTTTGCAGCCCTGATCAAGTTGGTACACCAACGTCAGGTGGTGATGGCCACGTCTATGCTGGATCTCATCAATGCCAATTGACTCGAATTCAGTCAGCTCACGCTGTGCAATTACCTAATGAACTACCCACTGAACCGCTCGATACACTGGCAAATGCCTTGATGGAGGATAGAGCTCTGGTGGGAACCAACTCGAGCGCCGCTTGAAGAGATTGCCGAGCACAGTTAACAAGCCAGGGGCTGCAATGGTGGCCCCTGACTTCCTCCCATCCCCTGTGGCTTGTTATGTGGGGAAAGCGAAAAATCCGAACGCTTCCATCCTAGAAATGTTAGAACCTTTTATCCACAAATTCTGCGGAAGAGCCAAATTCAGCTGGGGTAAAACTTCAACAGGGATCAAAAGACGATGTTGAAAATGATTCGGAATATGACATAGGAATAGATCAAGCCTGCCGTGTAACCACCGACGATACTGATGACCCAAGCAAGAATCAGAGGCATCGTCACGTTGAACTTCTTCATCACAGGGTAATTGATCAGTTGCATCAACATCCAGATCGCGAATCCGGAGATCATGAATGCAAAAACTCCGTAAGCCAAGGTCCAGAAAGCGGTCGAAATTTCTACCTCTCCTCGTCCGATAGCGATCGCTAATTGAATTAAGATTTTTATCCATGGTGCAGCCGCGCCACCCACCAGACCTAGGACAAGGATTGCCGACCACCAACCCCATGTTTTGCGAAGCATGAGCCCAAATCCCGTTGCTGCAAGAAGTGAGGGCAAGAAGAGGGATATTGGAAGGAATAGTAGGGATCGAAAAGAGAAAAACGTATTTAAATTAAGGAGAATTGTGAGGATGAGAAGGCCAATATTGAGTATCGCCAATCCGAAGAAGATCGTGTAAATCGCATCGATGTTGTCCCATCGGTCGCGATCAGAAATCGTCCTTTTCCCAGATTTAGACTCTGCTTTCACAAAGGGGGCAAGTGCATCCGTGTTCTTCTTGTTTTGGGACTCTGTCGGTTGCTCTTTAGGTTTCTCACTTCGTTGGAAGTCGTTCGCCGTTAATTGATCGAGGTAACTTGTAGGTTGCGCATTCGTCGACGATGGCAGTGGCTTGGATTTCGGTTGATTTGAATCAGGCACGGCGATGATTTTACCGCATCGACATTTGACATTCTTCCCTATCGCTGTCTCGGGAATTTTTAAAGTCAAAGCGCAGGATGGGCATTGAATGATTGGCATTGCAGAAAAAGCATCCACACTGACTAGCTTTAAAAAGTGGTAGGTCGTACCAATGATTAAATGCGTTCAGTAAAAAAGGAGGGTAAAGCACGTTGAGAGTCGCTAAAGGCTTCTATTTGGGATTCAGAGTGGATGCTGGTAGACCAGGGGCACGTTGAAACGTAGGTACTAGTTCCGTCGCATCTGATGAAAGAACACGTGATTGCCCAACCAAATAGGTATGGTCTTGGTCGATCACTAGATTAAAGGTCTCGATCGCTTCTTGGTCTTGAAGATCAGTAATTGTTTCAAATCCTTCGGGTGTTCGGAGTTCGTCCGCTTTTTTCAGCTCCTTCGTCTTCACCCAACCTTTTCCGATTACCCACCATGGGTGTCCGAGAGTTGCGCGAATGTTTTCACCGGATGAAAGCCGAATCTCTTTTGTTGGGGATGCCGGACGCAGCGTCGTTCGCAGCACAGGTTGAAGAGAGATTTTTCCAGAGGCGATATTCTGGGCAACCACTAGGTCACCGATCTGAATATTCTCAATTGATTTCAACCCTGTTTCAGTTTGGATTTGTGTACCAATCGCTAGGCAATCGAGTCGGCGAGGGATGAGCGATTGGTACCGTGTGACCGTTTGCACCTTTTGTGTTTCAAGAATCAGAGCCGACCGGTTTTCGATGTAGCTCTGGTCATAGGGTTTTTCACTTTCATTGTAGGAGTCTTCGTATAGATCCCACCAAATCCACCAGGACTTTGGCTGGTCATCCAGTTTCGCTTTTGTTGTGCTTCGCAGTACGGCGGCGATATTTCTTTGCAGTGCCCGAACGGCTTCATTGGTTCGTTCGATTTCGGCTTGTGCCTCGTCTGCATCGCGTTTCGCTTCTTTAGAAACAATGGATGCTGCCAATTCATTTTTAACGTCGCTTTTTGAGGTCGCAACGGCTTTGAATTGAAGAAGTCTTCCAGCAACCAAATCCACCGATAGGCTACTTGGTTTCTTCGCCTTTTCGGAGGTAGAGATTGCCATCAATTTGTCCATTTGGTTTCTCTCGTATCGGTTACGTAGTTCCCGCATTTGCACGAGTTGCAAGACCATTTCACCGTTGGGGCGAGTGACAAGTTGGCTCATCAATTCGAATTCAGTTGACATGAGGTCCAACAGATCGGGCACGTAGAATTCGAGTGGATACTTTTGGAGTGAGTCAATCGCCTGCATTCCGACATCTGAAGTTGTATTCGCGATAGCTATTCCTGCGAGTGCTATACATGCTTGGCGTGTTTGAAAACGAGCGATGGCAGAGATAAAGTGTTTTGCTGCGGCCGGGTTGGTTTGTCCTACGGCGATATCCAATGCGGGAATAGCGTCAGCATCTTCTAGGTTCTTCAACTGCTCGATAGCTTTCAGTCTCTTTTTCGTATCGTTGCTTTCGAGAGCAATTTTCCACTCGCGAACTTTAGGGATCCACTGCTTTAATTGCTGTTCCAGTGTTTCCGATGCGGCTTTTGCCTCCCTCATTTCCTGAGGGCTGAACCAACGATTATAAAGAAAGGTGTGACCCAGTTGTTGTCTAGCTTCGATATCGAAGGCGTCGCGATCGAGCACGCCAAACCAGTGGGCTTTCGCGCGTGGTTCTAGTCCTTGGGCTTGGCACCATTTCGCGAGTTTGCGGTGTGTATCGCTCGACATCACTGCTTGGTCTCGGAGTTTCAGGTATTTCGAAGTCCGTTCGTCGAGTAGGCTTGCGTTCAATTCTGAAACGCCTATCCAGTCTTTGCCTACTTGGAGATCACCGCAGTGCCAGTGCAGTAGATTCTCCGACCCGTTTTGGTCTTTTATGGTGGATAGATTTTTGGGAGCGACCGCTAAGTTCTTGGCAAGAATATCTTTTCGTTGAACTGCCTGACCGGCCGCCTCGTTTTGTAAAACCTCCCGCAGGACAGGAGGTAGGTTTTGCGTTTGTTTCTTCTCAAGTGGCTCTTTCGCGTTGACTTGGACGTGTAGCATAACCACGGGTATTGCCAGCGCAAGTGCTAAGACTGGCATTTGTAGGCCGGAAGTCCGAAGGAGTCTTTGCAGAGTCGAAATCACGGTAATTCTCCGGCGGAAATGGGCTTGCAGGGCATGTAGAACGAAAGTTGAGTCTGTGGTTTGCGAGCCAAGCAAGGGAGGTTAGGCGTGATGAGGATATATGCTGGGCGGAAGCTGGATCGATTTTAGGCGCGAATAAACCCAAATAATTTCTACATAAGGTTTTTAGGGATTTATAGTGGCTAAGGAATAGCCCGCTGACTTTGATCGTAGGGGTGTTCTACCAGGAAAAAGCAATCGGACTAAGGGGCTTCGTTTGGGAGTCGAATCAATATCCTTCGTTCTGGCACTTGAGTACAATCTTCCAGTGAGTTCTACGGAATGCCTGTCTTTCTACTGAGTGCCTGTCTGTGGAGATGTGAACTTTATGGTTGAGACGCTGAGAGCAGTTGTTGGGCCAAGGCAAAGATTGACTGGGATGGATTTCTGTTTTGCGATGGTTTTATCGTTGGTGGTGTCGGTTTTGTTTGGACAAGAGATTGGTACTGGGGGTGTAGAAGGGTCGGATACTGAGTTGGTTGCGTTGCAAAAAATCCAGGACGACTATCGGGAGCATCTTGCCAAGCGGGAGCGTATTTTTGAATCTTATCGAGCGGTAGAAGCGACGCTCAAGGAGACGGAAGGGGATTTTCAGCGAATAGCGAATGAGTCGATAAGAAACCAGTTATTAGCGATGCAATCGAGTTTTCAATCGCGGCAGCTTGGTAGTGCCTTGCAAGGGCTTTCGATTCGCAATAGCGAGATTAGTTCGGGGCGATCTCGATCGTTGACGCGAGATCAAGTGACGCAACTTCAGAAGCGGTTGGTGAAAGAGAAGTCACATGCAGATTTGAAAACATCGATCAAGATGGAGGAATTACGGCAGTTAGATTCCGCGAGTCAAGCCATTGTACAGCGTCGGTTAAAGAGTTTGCAGTCGGGGGCAGAGCTAGAGCAAGAGTGGGGACAATGGCAGCAGGATTGGGTGAGGTTCTTTGAACGGTATTGGCCGCACATGGATCCCGAGCAGCGGTTTACCGATCGTGAGATTGAGGATCGATTGCGAATTTTTAAAGCTGCGGATCGTGAAGATTTTGCTTCGATGATTGCCAGAGCATTATTGATGGAGCGGAAAGGTCATGCCGAGGATGGATTAATCGAGTTGGATCGAGTTCTTGAGGCGGGCACTGCGTTGGATACTACGGCTTGTTTTGCGAAGGCACTGTTGCTTTTTTCTATTGATCGATCGAAAGAAGCAAAGAGTGTCTATCAGCGTGGAATGAAAGAGAAAGATCGTTCACCTTATGTTGCTTGGTTACGAGCTCGTATTGCAATCCAGCAGAAGCAGTGGGCATTAGCAGAGAGTGAGTGGAAGTCCTTGGTAACTATTCCGGAATTTGAGGTGTCATCGCGTCGGTCGTTAGCATTATTGCATTACACACGGATTAGTAAGTCGCCGGTTGAAGGTCGGAAGTCCTTGAAAGAGGCTCAGGAAGCGTTTGATCTTGAGTCTACCCATGACTGGTATTCTCACCTTGTGCTTGGATTGGCTGCTTATGGGGTGGCAGACCGTTCGTTAGCGAAGGAGCAAATTGAAAAGGCTTGGGATCAATCGACGGGCGAGAATCGAGAGTTATGTGAGGGGGTTCGTGAGGCGATGGAAAATGATCGTCTGTATGTGTGGGAATTTGGTCGTGGAGAGAAAAAGGTGGATTGAATACGGGTTTATTGGATGTAGAAGGGGCTTGTTAGGATCCAGCAGTGGGGTTGGCCTGCGAGTTCTAACCAGAGTTCGACGCGATAGTTTCCGGGTTGTGGGATTTCCCAGTTGATGTGGTCGGAGTCCATTTCGGCGATGATTTCTCCGTGGCGCATGATTCGCCAATGACCAGACAGGGGAGCTTGGCCGACCATGTGCATGCCTTGGATCCATTGCGTTTTCGAACCGATTTCATGGCGTTGTTTTTCTTTTAATTGATCTTTGTTGGAATTGGTATCGGCATTGGTTGCGGTATAGAGAGCGACATCGAAGCTTTTTGAATCGGCAAGCCAGTCGAAGGCAACGAAGGATCTTCCTTCTTCTAAAGCTTCGAAGACGGCTTGTGTGGAGAGTTCGCGAACGAGCAGGTGTGTACCTGCATGACGCAGTGAGTTCTCGTATGGATCGAGTTGCATTTTCAGAAGGACATCCCCTGGCTTGGCATCTTTGGGGATATTGATCAGAGGAGCGACGACGAGTCGGCTGAGTGAGAGGAGTTCTTCTCCGAGTGCGTCGGTGACTTGGACGGTATCTTTTTCGCTGAGGATGATTCGTATACCTATATTTTGATGGGCATCATTTGCGGCGACGCCGGTGTGTGGAGCGACTTGGTTGAGTTCATCCCATCGCTTGAGATAATCCTCTGGGTAGGTCTGCAGTGCTGAGAACGCTTCTTGGGGAAACTTTTCGATGAGTTCAGCGGTTTTGATGAGCCAAAGTGGAT